>JBGPVY010000181.1:0-6400 GCA_041491905.1 Nitrospiraceae bacterium
AGTGCGCGGATAGTTCTTATCGTCCTGGTCCTTGATGGACGCTCGCAGCAACGGGCACTGCCAGGGATACGATGGCCCAGGGCGTCATAAAGTCCAAGTTCCCGGCGAACGTGATTAGTACTGTATAGACGACTAACGGCACGTAAAACATGGAATACTGATCCGAATGCTCTGCACGTCGTGCGGCCATTCCGCTCCCAAAACAATAGGTAGCGAACAGAACAAGGGGGACGATTCCTGAAGCCACGGCAAAGAGCAGAAAGCTGTTATGAGGGGTTACGAACTTGCCTGTGTTTACCACTGCGCCCGCATTCGAGGCGCCATTCCCAATAAAAGGAGAGTTGAGAAACTGCTCGATGAGTAACGGCCACACCTTTAATCGCCCCGATTCCTCATTAGCGCGGATGTCGTACGCGTGAAATGCCCGGTCGAATACTCCGAGTTCTGTAAGGCCTAGTAACAGCCCTGCAAGCAGCAAGACTGGAGAAAGCCCCACTTTCAACAGCCGCCTGCCGGCTATTAGCAGTGAGACAGCTAGGGCCAAGAGCGCACCCCTGCTGACTGTCAACGTAACCACGTACAGACACCCTACCGCCATAAGCCATGCTGCCAGGCGATAGGCAGTGCGAGTTTCAACATACCCTTTAATTGTCAGGTACAGCACACAGAAGCCGAACCAGGCCGCCATCACGTTGGAATTTGAATATCCCACGCCACCTTCCAACTCCATCCTCTCATACGCTCCGCCGGGGTTCAGTGAGGCGAATGGCAACATGGTCAACCCCATGAACAATGTGACCAACGCAAATCGGTGTAGGAAGTTGGGCCGATACATCGCAAGGACTTGCACAATGACGAGCGAGAGGAGCCACGGACCGAACTGGTAGACATACATTCTGTAGAGCGATTCTCCATGCACCGCCAGTTGAATGAATAAATACGAGGCTCCACAGGCGAGTGGAATCCAAGCCGTCTGAAGGACTGTCAGGACCAATGGCCCAAGGGCGACCACACATAAAGCCAGGATTGGAATTAATAGGAACCCCGACCCGATGCCACCCGTGAGGATGAGACCCAAAGGCGTTCCCAGTACTGTATAAAAAATGGTAAAGTAGTATGCGTACTCCGCGAGATTTAATGCCCCCGAGAGAGAATCGTTCGTCTGCTGTTGAATATGAGCGACTTTTATGGCCTGCATGCGTCTCTCTCCTTGCTACTCAAACACGACTCGATAATCTCTTCCAACCGTTTAGCGCTGGTTTGCCAGCTATAACAATGGCGAACCATCTCTCCGCCACACGCTGCCCGATTTCTAACAAGACCAGGGTTCTCGGCCAGGGAATAAAGAGTCTGCGTCAATGAATCGACGGACCCTTGCGCGAACAGCCAGCCTCCTTCAGTCTCCGCCAGGCGTCGGTTTCCTCCGACATCGGATACGAGAAACGGCACCCCGCATGCCAAGGCCTCAAGCACCGCATTTGAATAATTCTCGTATCGGCTCGGCATCACGAAGAGATCCATAGCCCGGTACCAATCAGCCAGTAATTCATGTGGCACATCGGATTCAATGTGGACGAGCCCCTCCATGAGCTCTGCATTCAAGTCTGTACGAAGTTTCCCCTCTTCCTCTCCCGACCCAATGACTAGTAACCTGGCATGCGGAATAGTCATTCGTATCTTCCTGAAGGCATCCGCCAGGAGGTCGATGCCTTTCACGTGCGCCAGGCGCCCAACATACCCTACAACCCAATGGTTCTCCGTCCACCCGAGCCGTTGCCTTACCCATGACGGACCGGGCTTGAATATGTCGCTGTCTAATCCGACCGGAAGTTCCGTGGCTTGGTCCCCGAGAAATTCGCGAATCTGGCTCAGTGCATCTCCATTGGCACAGACGGCATGGACGGCCTTGAGCACCGGGGCCAAGTCCGTCGAGACGGGGCCGGGAAGTCGCAAGACCGTTGGGCGATAGCGCGCGATCTGCCTTGCCAACACCGCGCTTCCATGAACGTACACCGCATCGAACTCCTTCCAACGTCCGCCAAATTCCAGCTCGATGCGCCGGCTGAAACGCCGGTCGTGCCATCGGACGGTCCGCCAGCAGATCGCCGCTTGCACACGATTCCACTGGGCCTGAAGTCGCGTCCCCTGAGGCATCCAACGCGCCACATTCGATAATGTTTCCTGACCAAGCTTCCTTGACCAATACCCTGCGAGCGGGATCGGTCTGATCTTCGCCGGCAAAAGGATTGGATAGCGGCCGTTGGGATCTGCTAGGAAGGTTGCTGAAACATCATGCCCCCGTTCGGCAAAGGCGAGAAACAGATTCCGGGTAAAGTTCTCACCTCCTCCTCGCAGCACACCGAGTTCTGAATGGACGATCAAAATATTCACGATGCTGGGCTCTCGAACGGAACTATGTGTTGCTCCTTGAAAAGCTGAAATGTAAGCTCGGCCGCCAAACTATGACCTCCCAGCTCAACGAGCAGAACTGAAGCGCTCACGCTGGTGAGCAGGAGTGCCGCATTCGGATATCCTCGAGCGCGATGTCTCATTGGCTTGAGTCTTCCTCAAAGGCCGCGTGCCCTCCGATCCAGCAAGAAGTTTGTGCATCCAGAACGCGAGAGCAGTAACTTCTTGCGCTACCCGGAAGTATGACGCGTCGCATCATTAAAGACCTTGATCACGGCTTCTGCGCTATGGTGGCCGAGGATGTACTCGCAAGCTCTGGATGCAATAGTCTGTCGTTCTTGAGGCGAGGCAAGCAATCGTTGCAACTGCTCGACCGTCGCGTCGACCGTACCGGTGACAGCTCCCAACTCCAGCCGTTTGATGATGCTGTCGGGATCGATTTGGAGTGTCACGACTGGGGTCCCGTAACTCCAGGCTTGCAGAAAGGTGTTCGGGAACCCTTCCTGGTCAGAGGTGCAGAGTAGCGCCGCTGCTTTAGAAATGACCCGCTCCGCTTCCTCTGGCGCCACCTGGCCGTGAAAAATAATGTTTGGCAGTCCACGGAGTTGCTCGATGACGCGCTGACTGTATCCCGATGGTGACCGGTGAGTGGTGGCTCCTCCACAAACGACATACTTGACCTGAGGCGATCGCTGAGCAATCTCAATCAGAAGATCCGGGCGTTTGGGCTGTCGAAGCATCCCAACCCAGGCTACATGCGGCTCGCGATAAGAGTGTGGTTTAGAGCTCATATGCGTATCAGCGATGCTTCGAATTACGCGGGCCTTGGCTCGCCATCGTGGGGAGAGTTGCTCCAACTGCTGTCCATGTTGCACAAATAACCGTTCCGCCTTGGAAAGCCCCAATGAATAGAGAGGCCACAAGCGCCGGTGGGCAGTTAATGCAGAGCGGGGATGCACATCGGTGTCAAAGGCGGCTGCAAAGATGGTTTGCACTCCGAGCAAATGGGCAATCCAAACAAGCGGGCCTAATAAATGAGAGGCGCCTCGCCAATAGAGCCAATCTGGCCGTGTTAATGATAAAAACCGATACCAGTCGAGCAGATAATGCCCTTGCATGATGCCATGAAACCCAACCCCCTCGATCGTCCGACACTCCCTTAACTTTAATCTCTCCCTGATTCCAACACACACCGTCCACCCTGATGATGCCAACGCCCGAGCCAAAAGCCACTGTTGGCGCTCATTGCCTCCGACGGCCGAGGCGTCGGACGATGCATAGTCATAAATACGATCATTGAGAAATGCTACTTTCATATCGAGCGGGAGCGGGCCATAGCCCAACTGAGAAAGACGAAGGGATTCCACAATTCTCGATCAATGCCCCCGTCCGAGATGTTGATGGCATGGAGTCTACGCAGGTATCGATAATCGAAGAGATCGACATGGGCTTCTCCCCAATCCAGCACAGCATCGACTGCCGGCCTCCACATGCCCGAAAGAAATCGATCGAGGGGAACATGAAATCCATGCTTAGGCCTGTCCCAGACCTGACTCGGCAGCAGTCGCCGCGCAATGGGCATGAGCAACGCCTTCAACGTTCCATCGACGATCTTTCTGTTCGCATGAAGCGGAAGGATACGATCCAAGATCAACTCATCGAGGTACGGAACCCGCACTTCGAGCGATGCCAGCATGCTGGCGCGATCCGTCTTCACGAGGCAATTTTCACTCAAATAGGTTTCCAAGTCGGTCCGCATGAGTACATCCATGTCAATGTGATCGCTATATCGATGAGCGATTCGCTCCCAGGGCTCGAAGTAGCCTGAGAGTTCGGCTGTTTCGTGGTAGCGGGAAGCGAGAATCTGCCGGAGATCTTTCCTGAAGACGGGAAAGTCACCGTACCGGACCCACGACCATCGAATGCGGTCTTCAGCAGTCAGCGTCCGCCAGTAGAGATGAGACATTCCCCGTGGCCTCCACCCCAGCGTGCGAAGGGATGCATCGAGGACTCGATGGCCTGGGATCCGCCAAGGATGCGCGTCACCCAATAAATATTTCGGATAGCCCCCGAATACTTCATCCGCCCCATCCCCCGACAGAGCCACTTTCACATGCCCCGCCGTCATCTTTGCCAGGGCAGAGGTCGGCACGAAGGCTGGGTCCGCAAACGGCTCATCCAGGCGACCCAACAGTTCCAGCAGCATCTCAGGTCCGAGAGCTTCGGCTGGAAGCACGGTATGGTCCGTGCCGAACTGCCTCGCGACTAACCCGGCGATCGAGGACTCATCGGCTTCTGCATCTTTGAAGGCAATTGAAAATGTGCGGACCGGCTTTTCACTCTCACGTGCCATCAACGCCACCATCAGCGAAGAATCGATGCCTCCGGAGAGGAAGACGCCGATCGGCACATCGCTGATCATCTGGCGTCTGATCACTCTTTGCAGCAGACTCTCTAATGTGCTCTCGCTCGGAACGTCAGCCCCGTGGTCCGGGCCGGGAGGGCTCCAATACCGCTCGATGCGCGGCGACTCATCTCCCAATCGCCACTGGAACTGCGATCCTGGCTCCAGCTTATGGACCCCGTGGAGAATCGTGCGCGGTGACGGAATGTAATCAAACGCCATGAGATCCCGAACGGCGACTGGGTCCACTTGCCCAAAGCCGCCCAGGGTTTTGAACGGTTCCAGCGTCGAGGAGACGATGAGGGCTCCTTTGAAAACTGCCCAACACAAGGGCTTAATGCCCAACCGATCACGGGCGCCGAAGGCCACGGATTCCCGGCGATCCCAAATGACAAACGCAAACATCCCGTTCAGGCGATCGACAATGGCAGGCCCCCAATGGCCATACCCTTCGAGCAACACTTCTGTGTCCGAGTTTGTCCGAAATTGGACCCCTTCTTTTCTTAGCTGCTCTCGGAGTTCTTGGAAATTATAAATTTCTCCGTTGAACGCGATGACAAACCGGCAGTCCCTACTCTGCATAGGTTGCTGGCCTGTCGCAAGGTCGATAATCGACAAGCGGCGGTGAAAGAGCATCACATGGCGCTCCTCCCACATACCTGACGCATCCGGTCCACGATGTTCGATGGTACCGGCGGCGGCTTGAGCCGTATCCCGTTCAAAGATGGGAGAATTCTGGAATATGGCAAGAAAGCCACACATGACTACCTCAAAATCATTGACCAATCAGTAACGACGGCTCTTGGCTTCCAAGACTTCAGAGGGCTGTGTCAGAGAGAGACGCGTCTATTTATGTTGGCCTAATGAAGCATTTCCAGCGAGAACGGTTCCGACCGACACCCACCGGATTTTTGGATCGGCCACAGCCCGCTGGATCAGCTTCTGTAGATGATCCCCAACCGTCCGAGAGTCCGGGTCTTCGGTTGGCTGATCGAACTCCCAATAGTGAGTGGCAGCGCAAAACACACCATCGACTTCGTTGGCTTCTTCAAACCGTCTCAGATTCTGTTTGTAGGTGGATAACGGGGTAACAGGATTCCCTCCAAGTTCTTTGTGGTCAGCCAAATCGAGCACCCAGGGAATCCCGGCAAGACCATTCGTGCGCCGTCGCCGAAGACGCCACCAGGTTCTCACGTTTGCCGGTGCCAGCCATGACCAGCCCTGACGCATGCCGGCCACGCCACCAAGGTGGAGTCCCTCTCGGGTGATCGCCTCCAAGCCGCTTCTGCCGATCGCATTATGGGGTGGAACGAAGACACGAATCGTAGTGTGAAGCAGATCTTCCAAATACCGCTTCCCCTCTCGCACTTTTCGTCTCAGGTCGGATCCATCCAGAAATTCCCGCTTCGTATCTGGCTCATCGTGATGGTAGCCGTGCAGCATCGCCTCGTACCGCCCATCTGCAATTCCTTGGCGAAGGTACTGGACTAGGGCTGTATTCTCCTCGAGCGGATGGATCGACCACCGCTCACGGTATGCCTTCGGTATCCCCCGGCTCGTCCCCGCCCGACAGAAGGGAATAATGGC
>JBGPVY010000308.1:0-3124 GCA_041491905.1 Nitrospiraceae bacterium
CATACAAGCGACATTCCAGCGGACCATTGAAGAGGGGAATGCGTTTCGATGGCGCGAGGCCGATCAACTTGGGGACTCGCAAATCGCCGGTAAAAATATAGGCCCACCATCCGCTGAATCGCTGTTTCAACCAATCGCCCATCTGGGGATAGAACCCATCGAGTTCCTCAGGTCGGCTGAGTCGGACTCCGTAGGGGGGATTGATCAGCAGCACACCCTGTTCAGCCGGAGCCTCGAGGGCGAGCACGTCGCTCTGCCGCAGGCGAATATCGACGGCGACTCCCGCCCCCTGAAACGTCCGCTGCGCGATCTTTACCGCGGCAGGATCCTGGTCGGACGCATAGATAGCAGCCGGCACTTCTGCCAGTTGTTTTAGCCGTGAGGCTTCGCGCAAATGGCCCCAACGTTTGGCATCGTGGACCTGCAAGCGCTCAAAGGCGAATGAGCGAGATTGTCCGGGCGCGATGCGGCGCGCCATCAGCGCGGCTTCGAGCGGGATCGTTCCGCTGCCGCACATGGGGTCGAGCAGCACGTCGTTGGGCGTCCATCCAGCGAGCCGCAGCAAGCCCGCCGCCAGGTTTTCGCGCAACGGTGCCTCGACGGACACGACACGATGCCCCCGTTTGAAGAGCGGCTCGCCGGAGGTGTCCAGATAGAATGTCACCGTTGACGCATCGAGAAAGGCGTCGAGCCGGATGTTCGGGCGATGCGTGTCCACACTCGGTCTCTTATGGCGCACCGATACAAACTTGTCGCAGACCGCGTCTTTGATCCGCAGTGTGACGAAGTCCAGGCTGGTGAGTGGACAACGGCGCGCACTCACTTTCACCTTGATGGTCTGTGAGGGCGTGAACCAGTCCGGCCAGGGCAGGCTATAGGCCGCGCGATACACATCATCTTCCGTGCGATAGGGGGCCTGTCCGACCTCCCAGAGCACGCGGCTTGCAATGTGACTCTTGAGATTGACCCAATACATTGTGGACCAGGGAGCCAGGAAGGTGATCCCGCCGTCCGTCTTTGTGGTCATAGGCACGCCAAGGTCGTGGAGCTCTTGTTCGAGAACCCCCTCCAACCCGCGCGGGCAGGGTGCAAAGAACCGTAGTTTTGTGCTATCCATGCTCATACTTGCGCTTCGCGAGACGTGCGGAACAGGCGAGATGAGCGAGGGTTGATCTGGTTCATCTGGTCAATCTGGTCTGTCTGGTTCAACCAAACAAACGAGACAGACCAAACAAACAAGAGAGACCAGCCGGTTTTCGCTTGTCACGCATCATTCATTACTCATCACGTTTCACTATCCTATGAACTATTGCAGCGCCTGTGGTGCTCCAGTTACGAAGAAAATTCCCGACGGCGACAACTTGCCCCGGTTCGTCTGCGAAACCTGTCGAGCCATTCATTACCATAACCCAAAGATCGTCGCAGGCTGTATTCCGGAGTGGGACGAGCACATTCTCCTCTGCCGGCGTGCGATCGAGCCCAAGTCCGGTCTCTGGACCTTCCCTGCGGGCTTCATGGAAATCGGCGAGAGCACCGAGCAGGCGGCCGTTCGTGAGACATTGGAGGAAGCGCGGGCTCAGGTGGAGCGTATCTGCCTCTTCGCGGTTCTGAGTCTCCCACACATCGGCCAGGCTTACCTGGTATTCCGAGGGCCGATGCGTTCGCCCGATTTCGGGGCGGGTGAGGAAAGCCTCGACGTGCGATTGTTCTCCCTCGCTGCGATTCCCTGGGGCGAGATCGCCTTTCCCGTGGTGAAGGATGCACTGCGCCGCTATGTCGACGATAAGACGCGGGGCGAATTTCAGGTGCATGTGGCCACTCTGCCGGACCGACTCACCTAACCGCTAGAAGGATGCTGAAAAAGTCACTCATCTCACCCGCCCAACCCCGGGCGCGCCGGGACGCGCCCCTTCCCAGGCAGCGTTCTCGCGTCGTTCAGACCCTGAACGTACCGATCTAAGCCTCTGGAGGCAAAGTAACTATCCGCTCGCATGTGATCGAAGCGAGCGGTTCAAGCGAAGCTTGGTATGTAACTCCTCAGGCCTTCACTCGCTGCGGCCTTGCTGGATGCCTGTTTGAGCATCCTTCTGGGCAGTGTTCCTCTTGTCCTAGGCATGAAGACCATTGAATTCTGCTATGCCGAAATGGTTTTCCCGTAGCCTACTAGTCGGTTTTATCAATCAATTCAGTGTGGGAATCGTAAGGAGGGGTAGGCTTCGGCCCTCCTCATCGTGTAGAAAGCAGAACCCTTCTGCCTCAGTGTAGTCTACAGTCACGCCTTCCATTCGTGGCGCACTCCGCCGATCCACCACAATCGTGAGGCCATCAACCTGCTGAACGTCGTCGTCAGGCTGGGTATTCGCTTCCAACGTGATACTGAAGCTTAAGCGTGAATCGTCCAGGTCACGCACGGAAATCCGGACGACCGGATCCTCAGGATGATGGACTTGAATCGTTTTCAGCCTTGCGATGGCGGCAACGGTGACGGCAATCATGAACGCAGCTCCCTGTGGCGAACGATGCCGTGAATATCGACCAGATGATCGTCCCGGTCAATGGAGTAGAAAATTCGCCAGTCCTCGACCGCATATTTGCAAAGGCCTGGCAGGTCTGGCGCGATGGATTCATGTCGCAAGTTATCGATGTTGGAGGCGATCCATTTGGTCTTGTCCAAGAGTCGCTGTGCCTCGGACGGCTCAAGGCTCGCAAGGTCTATGAGAATGGCTGGGCGATAGGCAAGCCGATACCAGGCCATGGCGTCCTTACCAGCGGAGACCGAGCTGGTCCGCAATGTCCTCGCCGGACAGTCTTTCTCTATTGGACAAGGACTCTTTCAGGCGGGTGTGCAGTCCATCGCCAAGTTGGAGTCCGAGGTCAGGATCGCCCAGTAACTCGCGCAGACGATCGTCGACGATGCCGCGCACGAGTTCTTTGAATTGCTCCGGGGAAAGCTGGGAGAGGTCCATGAAGACGGAGGATACGGAGGCGAGCGCCCAATATGCAACTACAGACGAGACGGTCACCTACTGAAGGCCGGTCTTGGGCTGGAGTTGCCGGATCATGTGGTCCAGGCGGTCTTGATGCAGGGGGGCTACCGTCAGGAACTCTAGGCCGATGCCGGCGG
>JBGPVY010000294.1:0-3310 GCA_041491905.1 Nitrospiraceae bacterium
GCGAGTCTCTATGCAAAAGTAAAAGAACTCGCCCCGGCCAGCCCGTTGGTCGCCAAATGGGCCTCGACGTTTTCGCCGAAGCCGCCGGCGTCAGTACCTGCCGTCGAGACGCCGGTTTCTGCTTCGCCTGGAAACGAGATCGACCCGGAGACCCACTACACGCTGGGAGTGGCCTACAAGAACATGGGGTTGCTGGACGAAGCGAAGGAAGAATTTTGCCTCTCGATGAGGAGCCACGACTTTTTCTCGGATTCCTGTCTCATGATCGCGGTCTGTTTGAAAGAAAAGGGAGAATGCCGGTCGGCGAGTGCACAGCTCGAGCTGATGCTGAAGGATCCGAAATGCCAAGGGGCCAAGGCGCTAGCGATTCGCTATGAACTCGGCTTACTCTACGAAGCCCAAGAACAGTGGAGCCAGGCTGCCGCAATTTACGAGTCGATTCCGACCTTCCACGACGTACCGCAACGACTCGAATCAGCTCGCGCACGCAGGGCACCAGCTCAGCCCACCTCCGTGCTTCACTACGGAAACTAGCAGGTATTAGGTTTATTTAGTTTGTTTAGTTAATTGGTTGAACGAAATTAACCATAATGAACCAGACAAACCAAATAAACCAGCCTAGGTAACTTGGTTTGGTGCCGGACGTCCGTCCAAGACGGCTTGAATATTCTCCAAACAGACCAGTCCCATCTGAACCCTCGCGTGCACGGTGGCAGAGCCCAGATGGGGGAGCAGCACCACCTGTTTCAGTTGAGCCAGCGCTGAGTGGATGGCCGGTTCCTGTTCATAGACGTCGAGTCCCGCGCCGGCGATGATTCCTGTCTTGAGGGCGTCGACTAACGCGTCTTCATCGACGATCGGACCACGAGCGGTATTGATGACGAAGGCGGTGGGGCGCATCCAGGCCAATTCGCGCGCGCCGATCAGATGGTGGGTGGCTGGCGTGAGAGGCACATGGATCGTCACGACATCGGCATCCCCGAGGATATCTTGTAGTGATCGGTGCTCCCACTCACGGGGGAGAGATGAGGTGGCTAGTGGTTGGCGTGTGTGATAGCGCACCGGCATGCGAAACCCTACCGCGCGGTGGGCCACCGCTTGCCCGATCCGTCCCATACCGATAATCCCCAGTGTCTTCCCCGAGACTTCCGCTCCCAAGAGTTGTGTGGGACTCCACCCAGTCCAACGACCGGATCGAACGAGGGCGTCGCCTTCGACGATGCGGCGTGCCGTCGCCAGGAGCAAGGCCCAGGTCAGATCCGCGGTGGCATCCGTCAAGACGTCCGGAGTATTGGTGATGATCAGGCCCCGCTGTCGCGCGGCAGCAAGATCGATGTTGTTGTACCCGACGGCATAGTTTGCCAGAACTTTCAGCCGAGTGGCCACATGAATGGTCTCGGCGTCGATGTGATCGCCCAGGGTGACGACCGCGGCGTCGGCTTGGCAGAGTCCCTCACGAAGCGCCGACGGAGCGGGCAACGCATCGTGAGGATCCTGCACCAGCTGGAACCGCTCCCGCACGATGGCCATGACAGGATCGGGGAGGAGGCGTGAAAGGTAGAGGGTGGGACGTGTGTCGGTCACAGACGCGTGCTCCTATCTGCGAAACACATCTTAGCAGGATGCAGAAAAAGTCCGCCATCAGAAGAAGACCGTTATTGGGTTTGTCGGGTTTGTCGGGTTTTTGGTTGAACAAAACTAACCAGATGAACCAGACAAACCAGATCAACCAGAGAAACCAGACTTGTGCTGGTCTCAAGAGTCCATCTAGAATGAGCGACCCATTCAACTATGACCGCGCCAACTCTCATTCTGCCTGAACGTTCCCACGCCATTGCCTCCGACCTCCGCGCCGCGGTAGGTGTCGATAAAGTAAAGGACGACTATGCGACTCTCACCGCCTATGCGGTGGATGCGAGCATCTATCGGATGGCGCCTCAGGCGGTCGTGCTCGTGGAGTCCGAGGAGGACATCGCCGCCACGGTGCGTTACGCCGTGCAGCGAGGCATCCCGCTGACGCCGCGTGCCGCCGGGACAAATTTGACCGGCTCGGCGATCGGGTCCGGGATCATTCTGGACATCTCGCGCCTGAATCGGGTTCTGGAGCTGAATCCGGAAGAGCGATGGGCTCGGGTGCAGCCGGGGATCGTACTGGCGGAACTCAACAAGCAGCTGGTGCGCGATGAGCTGCTCTTCGGTCCCGATCCCTCGAGCGGCGACATGTGCAAGCTCGGAGGGATGTTGGCGAACAACTCATCCGGCCCCCACACGCTGCGTTACGGCGCCGTCAAGGATAATGTGGCGGCGCTCCGTGTCTGCCTGCAGTCTGGTGAGTGGCTGGATGCCAAGGCCTATGTGCTCAGCGATCCGAACTGCGCCGATCTGCTGAAGACGCATAGGCCACTTCGTGAACTGCAGTTGCTGCTACAGGAAAATGCCACGCTGATCGCGCAGAGACGTCCGACTGTCAGCAAGAACAGTTGTGGCTACAATCTCTTCGGTCTCGCCGATGGGCTTGCACGAGGCTGTTTCGATCTTCCTAAACTTTTTGTCGGCAGCGAGGGCACGCTTGGTCTGTTCAGCGAAGCTACGATTAGACTGGTCGAGAAACCTCGCGCGACCCTCACGGCGCTGATCCATTTTCACCGCTTGGAAGATGTGGGCGATGCGGTGCCGAAGCTACTGGAGTTGAGTCCGAGCGCGTTGGAAGTGATGGATGCCAACACACTTAATCTGATCGGGCGGGCGAAGCACGGCATCCCGGCAGACGCGGCCGCCACCCTCTTGGTGGAGTTGGATGCTGACGGCGCAGGGCCCGATCTCCCCGCCCAGGCCAAGCGCATGACTGAGATCTGTCGCCGCTATCGCCTCACGTCCGATCCTGTGATCGCCTTCGATCCTGAACAACGGGATCAATTGTGGAAGGCCCGCAAGGCTCTCTATCCCACTCTCTACCGATTCGATCCCCGGAAAAAGCCCATCAATTTTGTCGACGACGTGGTGGTGCCGGCTGAACGGATCGGCGAACTCATCCGCTATCTGGAGGAATTCTTCGCCGGGCAGCACGTGCCGGTTGCGATTTTCGGGCATATCGGGAATGGGAACGCCCACATCATTCCCTTACTCGACGTGAACGACCAACACGATTTCAAAAAGATGGTGCAGGGCTATCATGAGATTCACCAAACGGTCTTGGGTCGCTTCGGTGGCTCGATCTGCGGGGAGCATGGAGATGGCCGGGTGCGCGCCGAATACGTGAAGACGATGTTCGGTCCGGAGCTGTACGACCTGTTTGTGCGAGTGAAGCAGA
>JBGPVY010000278.1:0-3626 GCA_041491905.1 Nitrospiraceae bacterium
CCACTCGGCATCATCACCTCAATCTCAATGCATGACATCCGTACGCTTCACATCTCACGCTTCATATATTACGTCTAACGTTTCACCTTTCACGTTTCACGTCTTCTAGCGGGCATAAAAAAACCCTCTCATCGAGATCCGACGAGAAGGTTGGGGTGCGCCGACAGACACAAACCCGGTTGAAGCTCATGGGCACTCCTTGCTCACCTCGCAGGATGAGCATTAAAGGTTCTCGCATCTTACTGAGGCAGGAGGAATCCTGTCAAGCTGCAAGACGCTACTCGTGGTTGGACCACCACAACATTGGTGCGTCATTTGTCTGTGGACCAGAAGGATGATCGGATGGAAACCATCCCTTGCGAAGAACTCACCCCGCGCGGGTGAGTTCTTCTAATGTGAATTGTTTCGGGAGCAACACCGGAACCACGATGCCGATGGGGTCACCCCGCTTGATGGTCGTCGGCTTCGTGAGTTGTAAGAGAAAGTTGGCGGTGAAGGCGTCATAGTCCGGAAGCCAGTCGTACATATTCGGCGTGCGTTTATACTCTTGAGTCTTTACCCCCTCCCACACAAAAAACGTCCGGTCAGGGTAGTGATAGAAGTGGTTCGGCACATCCTTCATCATCAATCCCACCTGCTTGGGATAGTAGAACCGAATACCGCAGCAGAGCTTGGGATACCCGCTGTTCAAGATCAAATCGACGTAAGTCCCTGAAAACGACTTGTAGCCAAGAATTCTCTCTTCCTGCAAGATCGGCGGCGCTTGCCACTTGACCCCATCGGCCGTTCGGCGAATCTTGCAGTCCGCCGGAGACCGAATGAGCCAGCCGTACTGGCCCACTGTTCGCACCGGTCCACAATCGTCGGGGATCACTTTGTAGCCCTCGACCGCCACCGTCCGCTGCTCGTTCAGCGACATCCCGGACAATAGCGGCCGATGCGGCATGAAGTCTAGCTTCAGTCTCTCCGGCGCGATGGCAGTCGAATACTCCCGTTCCCAATAGATGACGATCTTATCGCTCGGGTCTTCGCCGCCAACCTGTTTTGGAGTCGGCTCGCTCATCTCGAAAACCGTAATCGATCTAGGACACCCGGTGCAAGCACGTTAGCAGGCCGCGGGAAACAGTGGTGACATGTCTGGAACAACAAGAAATGCCGCGGCAGGATAGTTGAGCGAGACTGGCGAGACGGGTTGATTTGGTTTAGCTGGTGTGTTTTGTTCATCTGGGTAGACTAGTTCAACCAAACAAACCAAATAGACCAAATACACAAGTGAAGCCAGCCGGTTCTCGCGCTTCATGCGCCAGGCCTCCGTCGCTGGTAGGCTTTTTCAGCATCCTGCTAAAACTTCTTCATGTGGAACAATGTCAGCCCAGCCCTCAGCCTCGCTTTCGGCAGGATGGTGCAATGCATCCGAAACGTGTGGAGCTGTTCGACCGGTTCTTCCCAGCAGACGTGGAGTCCATGGGACGAAGCCTGTCGGCCCAGTTGTGCCGGACCGATGACGAATGCATTGCCTCCTCCCTGGAGAGTTTGACTGATCTCCTTCATGCGTTCGGCCAGGCTGGCCGGTAGGTCTCCACAGTCATAGGGCACCCAGTGGTAGAACAAGTCATAAGAGTGCGTGGCTTTATGATCGTGAAGCCCTTCGGCCGGAACGAATCGAATGCGTGAGAGCCAGTCCCACCGCTGCAACTCGGCACAGACACCCCAGAGTTGTTGTGCCTGCTTTTGCGCAAAGGCCGGATACCGTACCAGCACGGTATAGTCTCTCGGCCGATCAAACATAATGCAGGTTGCAACCACAGCATCGCCATTGTCGATGAGTACGCGCTCGGCTCGGGAAAGGGCCGTGCCGATTTCCCGATCCTGCTCGCCAATATCTTGTAAATAATCAGCCACGAAGGGTTGCGCCGCGCACTCACCGATTTCAGATTCGTCTTCCGGATAGAGCAACACCGCGCCGTAGGCGTCGGCAGGAGGGATGAGCTGAACCCCCTGGACAAAGACCGACCGCCAGTCGACTGGGCTCATGGCCACTGACTCACAAGACTGTTCCAGACTCACCTGCGGCAGGGTCACAGCCAACGTCGTTTCACGATCGCGATCCTTCAGGACGACATGCGCTCCGGCAATCTCTGCACTTCGATCGCAAGGGACAAATCGACGGCCTTTCGGGCTCATATAGGACAGCCCTGAGGAGTCTGACGCCACCGTCACCTTGTGCAACGAGCCGCCTTGGAGAGTCAGGCAAGTCCCCGCGCGCTGATCAAAATATCGAATCGGGGGCGAACCTGCCGGCAACCAGATTACTTGATGGGACCGTTCAGGATTCATGAAAAGCGTGAACGGGTTACTCCCCCCAGGCACCTGCGGGGTAAAGAAGTTACTAAATAAGCGGAAAGCCGCTTCCGACGGATAAGTGGGAATACCTCGGTAGCGCAAAGGTCGGGGGGTCGGTTTCCCCTCATTCTGATCGTCGTAGAGTCCGCGAATCAATTCAAAGACCGCTGACCCCGTTCCCGGCAATAGCGACTGAAAGAGTTCGACGACCGGCAGAAAATCGATAGAAGCCCAATGCATCGCCCCCATACAGGACATGAAGCGGGCCCGTTCGAAATCCCCGTCCTGGAGCACATAGAAGGCGTCTTTCCTCTGGCGGATCGCTGCCCTACCGGTCGGCTCGATCAGGAGATCTTCGTCCCGATAGAAAAATTGCACTTCCTCCATCGGGACCCGAAGCGCCTGCGCAGCCATTGAGCGCAAATCATCCGCCTTGAGCCGTTGCCAGCCAGACTTACTGGCAAGATTGAGGCTGGTTTCATTCACCAAACCAGCCGGCTTCAACCCGACCCATTGCCCCCAATCCAAACGTAGCCGAGCGCGACGGAGGATCACATCGCCTATGGCATCAGTCCCCCACTCACATTCATGCAGCGGGTTTCCTTCTGGGTCGGTTGCCAGAAACCTGCGGCCGTCCGATCGATAGAAGACGAGATGCCCTGTCGACTGTTCGACGCAACGGCCTCCAGCTGCGGCAAGATCGCGAGCAAATAAATGATTCCCGGAGAAGCTGATGTTACCGGGGTTGGCGATCGCTGAGGGATTCACAAGAAATGATCTCAATTATGCTGCGGGCTGCTCAAACAGGTCAGCCAACGAGGCCACAAGGAGAGAGAATCCCGAGGAGGTACATCCCAAGCTTCGCTTGAACCGCTTGCTTCGATCAAATGCGAGCGGATAGTCACTTTGCCTCAAGTATCCTTAAATCGGTACGTTGAGGGGTTCGAACGACTGAGAACGAAGTTGGGGGCCTGTTTCAGCAGCCTGCTTACTCGCGGACTTGCCCGCTCCCCAACACGATAAACTTGAAGCAGGTCAATTCTTCCAGCCCCATCGGGCCTCGGGCATGGATACGGGACGTGCTGATCCCGATTTCTGCTCCCAGCCCGAACTGATAGCCATCGTTCAACCTGGTCGAGGCGTTCACCAACACCGCGCTGGCATCAACCTCGCGCAGAAACCGCATGGCCTTAGGATAGTCGGAGGTCACGATGGCTTCCGTATGGTGTGAGCCATACTTGGCAATATGCTCCATCGCTTCATCGACGTTCTTGACCACTTTC
>JBGPVY010000106.1:0-9040 GCA_041491905.1 Nitrospiraceae bacterium
ATGGCGTCTTCCTTGAAGTAGTCGCCGAAGGAAAAGTTCCCCAACATTTCAAAGAACGTATGGTGACGTCCGGTATAGCCGACATTCTCCAGATCGTTGTGCTTGCCCCCCGCACGGAGACACTTCTGCACGGTGACCGCTCGCTTGTAGACGCGCGTTTCCTCGCCGAGGAACACCCGCTTAAACTGGTTCATCCCGGCATTGGTGAAGAGCAGCGTGGGATCGGCCTGAGGAATCAAGGCGGAACTCGGCACGGCCTGATGGCCATGCTGTTCAAAATATCGAATGAAGGCTTGCCGCAATTCTGGAGTGCTGTTCTTCATGCCACCCTCAGCCCGCATTACTCATGAACGCTTCTGCTGCAAACGCCGATCCGCTGCTACGACGAGCCTTCGGCCAGCGGGCTCGCCCCTCGTACCCTCACCGTACTGCATGAGTACGCATCGGGTCCTCACGGCTCCGCGCGCCGGTCTCGCGACGCGGCTCAGCGATTTCGCGACGAACCGTCATGAATAATGCGGGCTACGTTCCTCCCGCAGAAGCGGCCCCATCACCGTCTCAATCGTGTCTTCGTCAAATCCTCGTTGGTTCAAAAGTCTCGCGACTCGGCCAGGCGTCTGCGCCGAGGTGGCCCGTCCAGCCATCGTGACCACCTGCATGGCCAGGTCCTGTTCATTCACCTTGCGGTAAGTGGCCCGCAGCGTCGCACGCACGATGTGTTCAGGGCAACCGGTGGCGAGCAGCTCTTCTTGCAGGCGCGCGCGCCCCATCGGCATGCGTGCGAGTCGCCGATCGGCCCACCGCGCAGCGAAGGCCACATCGTCGAGGTATCTCAACGATGTCAGCCGTCGAATCGCAGCGCGAACCTGCGAGGGAGACGCCCCCTTCGCCGCGAGCAATCTTTCAATCTGCGCCGTCGTGCGATCACTACGAGCCAAAGCGCGCACCGCCAGTTGCAGCCACTGATCGGGAGATGATACCGCCTTGCCTGTGACTCGCCTACTCACGTGTCTAAGAAGACCGTTATTGGGTTTGTTTGGTCTGTCTGGTTGTTTGGTTGAACGAAACTAACCAGATAACCAAATAAACAAAACAAACCAAATAGACCTATTTAGGCGCCGACCTTGTGCGGTCGCCGCTCCTCGCGCTTCTCCTCGGTCTTTTTGTCGTCTTTCGCCGGCGCGGCAGCCGGTTTCTCAGGCACACGCCCCGGCAGACCGGCCAGGTCACGCAGCTTCCCTTCAATTTCACGCGCCAACGGCTGGTTACTCAACAGAAAATCGCGTACCGCGTCGCGTCCCTGCCCGAGCCGCTCGCCCTGATAGGAATACCAGGCCCCGGACTTCTCCACCACTTTCTTCTCGACCCCGAGATCGACCAACTCGCCCGGTTTCGAAATCCCCTGCGCAAACATGATGTCGAACTCCGCCTGCTTGAACGGAGGCGCCAGCTTGTTCTTCACCACCTTCACGCGCACGCGGCTGCCGGTCACCTCCTGCCCTTCCTTGATCGACTCAATGCGGCGGATATCCAGCCGCACGGACGCATAGAACTTGAGTGCGTTGCCGCCTGTCGTCGTCTCCGGATTGCCGAACATCACGCCGATCTTCATCCTGATCTGATTAATGAAGATCAGGGTCGTCTGCGACTTGGAAATGGCCGCCGTCAATTTACGAAGGGCCTGCGACATGAGCCTCGCTTGCAGCCCCATATGCGCATCCCCCATTTCGCCTTCGATTTCGGCTCTCGGCACGAGCGCTGCGACAGAGTCCACCACGATGACATCGATCGCCCCGCTCCGGACGAGCGTCTCGGCAATTTCCAACGCCTGCTCACCGGTATCGGGCTGCGACACCAACAGATCATCCACCTGCACACCCAGCTTCTTGGCATAGGCCAAATCCAGCGCATGTTCTGCATCGATAAAGGCAGCGGTGCCACCGGCCTTCTGTGCTTCCGCAATTACATGAAGGGTCAACGTCGTCTTGCCCGAGGACTCGGGACCAAAGATCTCGGCCACCCGACCGCGGGGAAGCCCGCCGACGCCCAGGGCAATATCGAGCCCGAGGGATCCGGTCGAAATCGCCGGAATATCCACCCGGGCATCGGCCCCTCCCAGCTTCATGATGGCCCCCTTCCCATATTGCTTCTCAATTTGGGACAGGGCCAGATCCAGCGCGCGCTTCTTATCGTCTTTTTCAGTCATGGGTGCTCCTCTTGTGTATGGAGAGATCTGGGCGATTATACCCAAGTTGAGAGGAAGAAACCTAGCAGGCTGCTGAAAAAGTCCGCCGGCAGCGTTCTCGCATCGTTCAGACCCTCAACGTACCCTAAAGGGTACGCCTCGGGCCTTCACTCGCTGCGGCCTTGCTGGACGGCCGTTTTGAGCAGCCTGCGGGAATGTACTCCTGTTGTGCCACACGTGCAGACCATCGAAGGTCTAGAGTGCCAACATAATTTACTCGCAACCTCTAGCGAAGGATGTCCCAAAGATATGACGTGCGTATCGAGATCAACCCGGTGTAAACGCGTGTATTCACGAGATTTCATTGACCAGTAGAGGGGATAGAGATACAAGTGACGCTATGCCTTCGACTCTCCTCCCCGACATCACCGACCCGAAACCAACAGTCTTGATTGTCGACGATGAGGCCGCACCCCGTGCAGCCCTCACACAGATCCTCAGGCAGGACTTCCACATTCTCACCGCGGAGAACGCACACGCAGCCCTGGCCGTCCTCGACGACCACGGCGTCGATCTCGTCACGCTGGATCTGAAATTGCCCGATCGTTCCGGATCGGACCTCTTGCATGACATCAAGCGCGCGCATGCCGAGATCGAAGTCATCATGGTCACGGCCTACGGCAGTCTTCAATCGGCGATGGACTGTGTCCGCCACGGCGCGGCCGGCTTCCTCCTGAAACCGTTCAATGCTTCAGAATTGCTGGCCATTTCCTTGCAGACCGCTCAGAAGAAACTGCGGCTCGATCAACTGCGCCCGGTCCTCACCAACTCAACGACACTCTGGGACCCGGAACCAGCCTGTACCAAGGCTTGGCAGGCCCTCGTCGATCGCTACACCACCATGAACCGCACGGGATCGCTCTCCGCGTCGCATCGCGATGAGATATCGCCCTTGGTTCCCCTGATCTCCGACTGCTTAGAAGCCAAGGATCGCCACCTGCTCAATCATGGAAACCGCGTCAGTTTTTATGCGACACTCGTCGCCATTCGACTCAACCTTCCCGTCGCCGAACAGCAGTCACTCGCACTCGGCGCACTCGTACACGATCTCGATTTAATCAGCCTCCCCGGCAGTACCGTCCTGAATATGGAATGCGACCCGCAGCTCCATCGTCCCGACCTCGGCGCAAGGATGGGCCGAGCGATGGAATTACCCGCCGACGCCGTGCAAATTATCGCCCTCCATCACGAGCGATGGGACGGAACGGGCCACCCATTTGGTTTACGAGAAGAGCGCACGCCCTTGCTCGCTCGCATTGTCGGCATCGCCCAAGTCTTTGACGACCTGACCGCCGAAAAACCCGAACGAACATCCCTCCCCATCAACGAAGCCCTGCAACAGATCGAGCAGCAAGCCGGCACCGCCTTCGATCCCGCACTGACCAAACTCTTCTGCCGCACCATGCACGAACAGCCCCCGCAGCGGTAGAAGACCGTGAAACGTGAGGCGTGAGAACCGGCTGATTGCTCTGGTCTGTCTGGTTTTTTTGGTTGAACGAAACTAACCAGATGAACCAAATCAACCAGATAAACAAACTAGATCAACCCTCGCTTATCTCGCTAGTCTCATTTTTCACACGCGTCTCGCCTTTCTTATCCGGCTCTTACCCAGAACTCAGAACTTCTCTGCCCATTCCGTCCGTCTCGCCTTTCTTATCCGTCTCTAACTCAGAACGCAGAACTCAGAACTTTTTCGCCAGTCCCGCCCGTCCTGGTTTTGTTGCCAGTCCCGCTTTTCTCGCCTTTCTCGCTCGTCTCGCATTGATTCTCCTTCGCCGAATACTCCGTAGCTTCCGGCCTTCGTAGCCGAAGTGGCTACTTCGGCGGAGTAGGCTGCTGCGGAGTATTCGGCGAAGGAGAATCAGATCTGATTCAGGCAGAATCGTTTCAGATGCAGCCAGAATGCCTGGTCGGACCACCCACTGTGCGGCAGAGCTGTGATACGCACCTGCCAAACACCGTTCCAAGCCTATCGTTACTATCGTTTTGAATTTTTCGCCAATCCCTCGTCAGCACGGCAACGCTCTGGCTTAGAACTTGCGCGGGTCTAACACGGAGCTTGACAGGGGGAAGCCGAACCGTGCAGAGTACGCCGAAAATGAGGCTCTCCCAGGAAGATTCGGGATATTCGACGAAGGAGAATAAATAAGTGGATTCTTAGTACTTAGTACCATCGATTGGAGGGCGCATGTCTAGCATCACCGCAGAAAAAATAGCCGGGCCACTCAATGGGCAAAAGCAGACACAGAGCCTGCCGCAACAAGGTGCTACCGGCATCATTCTCTTCAATAGCACGGGGCAGCTATTGTTCATGAACACCGAAGCCCAGATATTTACCCAACAACTGCAACCCCTATCAACCAGAGAGAACGGCACCTGTCTCATTCCCGAAAAGATCCATACAGTAGTCCGCGACCTCATCGGTCGTTTGTTGCACTGTGATCATCCCAAGGACTGCGAGTCCATCCAAGTGGAGCGGCTCTGTTTTGTCAACGATCAGCGGCTCCTCCTTCGCGGGTTTTGTATTCCCGATGAACCCCTCGCCCAGAACAGTAGATTTCTCATCATCATGGAAAAGCTGAATCAGCAAAAGCTCGAATGCCCGGACGCCGACATGCAGCAACGCTATCACCTAACCGAACGTGAGCAAATGGTCATCATTTATCTCATGCTCGGATTTACCAATAAAGAAATCGCGAACCGGATCAACCTGAGCGAATACACCGTCAAAGAGCATCTCAAACGGATCATGCAAAAAACCCAGACCACCACCCGAACAGGCCTCTTGGCTCGCATGATTTTCCCCACACCTCAAGGGGCCGTCCCGGGCGTCCTTTCTGAAACGATAGGACTCGAACACCATGTGCCCCACCTCCCACGCTGAGACTTGTTCATTTGGTCTATCTCGTTTATTTGGTTTGTTTGGTTTGTCTTGTTTATTTGGTTGAACCAGACCAACAGCACCAACGCATCCCCGACGATCAGATCCATCCCTGCCTCCGATGAGCGACGCCTCGCTCTTCATATTGACCTCAATCAGTTCGTTGATCGGCATAAGAAGCAGGAGTCGGCAAGTGCGCTTGATTTTCGTTCTTGAAGGGGCGAGACTCAGACCGTCTGAATATCAGATAGTCTGACAGTCAGACATTTGGCGGAGGTTCTATGCCCACAGAAATGAGCAAAGTAGGCAAACGGGGGGCCGTGGTTATTCCGGCATCTCTGCGACGACGCTTCGGCATCAAGGAAGGTTCGCTTGTGATTGCTGAGGGACGGGCGGAAGGAATCCTCATTCGGCCGGTTGCAGCATTCCCCATTGAGATGTATGCCCCGGAACGGCAGGCTGAGTTCCTGCTATCAAATGCGGTCGACGCCAAGGACTATGCGCGGGCGAAAGAGGACGTGCGTAAGATGGGCCTCGACCCCCGACAGATCCTCCACTACAAGCCGGTTCGCTCCTAGCCCGCATTAATTATGAAGCTTCTGCTGCAAGCGCGGATACGCGGCTGTGACAGGCAGTCTCGCCGTTCAGCCCTTCGACATACTGCACGAGTATGCCTCAGGGCTTCATGCCTCCGAGTGCCCGTCTCGCTTCGCGTCTGCACGCTTTCGCGATGAACCTTCATGAATAATGCGGGCTAGTCCGTGGACCAGGTCTTTCTTGATGTCTACGTCCTGTTCTCTGCTGCCTACCGCTTGGACACGCCTCTTCGGAAGCTGTTCTCACTGCCGAAAGTGATGATGGTGACGTCGGCTTAACCGGGGCGCAGGTACCTACTGGATCAAAATATCTCGACCTAGACCGAATTGATTCCCGACGTGTGTTTGCAGGGACCATTCATTGATTGACAATCGTGTATAATATATGTACCGTAACGTCACTCACATAAGGGAGGTCCGGCCATGAAATTCATTACTGTGCGCGACTTGCGAGGGCGACCCACTGAGGTCTGGACAAAACTGTCTCGCGACAAGGAACTGGTGCTCACGTCAAACGGGAAACCGATCGCCATTCTTTCGGCTGTGTCTGAGGACACCCTGGAGGGCTCGCTGGTTGCCCTCAGACAGGCCAGAGCGATTGCCGCTGTTGAAGCCATGCAGTCTCACTCCGTGGCGGTAGGAACCGACAAGCTGTCCCTCGAAGAGATCAACGCGGAGATTGCGGCGACTCGGAAAGCTCGGCGACGGTGAGAGCCGTCATAGACACGAATGTCCTCGTCGCAGGCCTGCTGTCTCCCTTCGGACGACCCGGCGATGTGGTCCGTATGATCGCTGCCGGGAGCCTGTCCCTCCTCTATGACGCCCGAATCATGGCGGAGTATATCCAGGTTCTGAAGCGTCCGAAGTTTTCCTTCAGCCCGGAGCACATTGAGTCGCTGCTGGATCATGTGAAAGCCGTAGGCGTCATTGTCGCTTCTGATCCCTTATCCGTACGCCTCCCGGACGAGGAGGATGAAGCGTTCCTCGAAGTCGCTCCGGCCGGGGGTGCCGAATGTCTCATTACCGGCAATTTCAAACACTTTCCGTCGGTGTCACGGCAGGGCATGCGGGTTCTTACGCCCGCAGAGTTTCTGGACTTCTACCGACAGCGCACACAGACAAAGACTCGTCCACGCTGAACGGATCGCAGAGTCGGATGAAGAGGCACAATTAACCCGCATTATTCATGACGGTTCGTCGCGAAATCGCTGAGCCGCGTCGCGAAACCGGCGCGCGGAGCCCTGAGGACCCGCTGCGTACTCGTGAAGTACAGTGAGGGTTCGAGGGGCGAGCCCGCCGGCCGCCGGCTCGTCGTAGCAGCGGATCGACGATTGCAGCAGAAGCGCTCATGAATAATGCGGGTTAAGGGCAGTCTCTACCGGCGGGCGGGCACTTACTGGATCAAATATTATCGAGGCGGGCGACCGCATCGCGAAAGTGTGAACAGCGACAAGGTTACTGAGGCGAAACGGTTCTTGGTATAAGAAATGGGGACATTCTGAATTCTTTATACCGCCAGGCTATCGTCTGGCACAAGAAAACCAGAATATCCCCTTAATTCCCCCCCCCAACGGCCCTTCAAGAACCTCTTCGTGCCAATCCGAACCATCAAACCTGACAGGCGAAAGGCTCCCACCTCTCTATAGGCAGCGTCCTGCTTGAGCGCAATTGGAATTCGGCATGGTTGCTCCCGAATTGGGATCATGCTAGAGTAGCCCCGTGCGCATCATTGCCAAACGGACCCTTCGCGCATTCTGGAAACGACATCCCAGGACGAAAGGTTCCCTGGAAGCGTGGCATCAGGAAATCGATCGGGCGGACTGGGCAATCCCTTCGGATGTCAAGACCCAGTTTCGGTCAGCGAGTGTGCTTCAAAATAACCGAGTGGCGTTTAACATTGCGGGGAATCACTACCGCCTGGTTGTGAAGATCAATTACCCCTATCGAATTGTCTATATCCATTTCGTTGGTGCGCACGCAGATTATGACACTGTCGATGTCACGACTATCTGAAACTCCGGAGGTGCTATGAACATTGCCCCTATTAAGACCACGCGAGACTACGATCGCACACTCCGACGCATCGAGCATTTGATGGATGCCAAGCCGGACAGCAAGAACGGGGACGAGCTGGACGTGTTAACCACCCTCGTGGAAGCCTACGAAGCGAAGCACTATGTCATTTACCCTCCGAATCCGGTCGAAGCCATCAAATTCCGGATGGATCAACTTGGCATGACGCGCAAAGATCTGGAAGCGATGCTCGGTGGGCGGGGGCGGGTTTCGGAAATTCTCACCAAGAAGCGCGGCTTATCTCTTGAAATGATCCGCCGCCTCCACCGCGAACTCCAAATTCCCCTAGAAAGCCTCGTTGGGACGGCTGCCTAACGACCCCTTCGCTACCGCCGTCGCAAGGGCAGCAAGAAAGCGTAAGGCAGAACGGAGGCTCTATGGCACTCACACGGGAATTCAAGCATACGGTGGCGGTACGCGTGCAACGCGACCCGCGATTTCGAGAGGCGCTCTTCACCGAAGCACTCAATGCCTATTTCGCAGGGGATACCACAGCGGGGAAGGCGATCCTGCGAGATCTCGTCAACGCCACGGTCGGGTTTGAGGAACTCGCCATGACGCTCAAGAAGCCGAGCAAGAGCTTGCATCGGATGTTGGCTCCGCGCGGCAACCCAAGGAGTGAAAACTTCTTTAGTATCGTGAGCGCCCTTCAGAAGAAAGCCCACGTGAAACTGCGCGTGACCGCGAAAGCCAGCTGAGTAGCACGCACCGGGGGCTTGACCTTGCACCTTGCGTTCGGACAGCTACTGGGGCAGGCAAACGATTGCAGGAACCTTTGGCGCTCCGCTTGCACCGATCTTCAGGCGGAGAATTGACTTTTTGCTAAAAAGTCTCAGCCTGAACCTGAACCTTCTTATCGATACCCCGCGTTAGTCTTTTCTCGTCGCACTTTGTACCGAACTTGGCACACGCGCGAGTCTCTCCTCGACCCCGCGCACGAGCGCGTCTGTGGCCTTGGGATCTGAGCGTGGCGCCGGTTGACCTGTTTGAGCCAATTCGGATGTGATCGCTTCACGCACCTGCTCTTGCTCTTGTTGAGATCTGACTTGCTTCCAGCCCCTGCGTTCGATGCATTGGTTCATGTCTGTAAAGACCTGGTTCACATACTCCGGATGCGCCGTGGGGTTTTGGCGATAGGCAATCGCGGCGGGACTCTTCTCCATCTCCATGGCACAGGCCTCCCGATCCTCCAGCAGACTATGCTGACTGCCGGCGTTGTCAAACATCGGCTCGCCGCATGCGCTC
>JBGPVY010000237.1:0-4670 GCA_041491905.1 Nitrospiraceae bacterium
GCCGGCCGAAGGCCTGTCGTAGCAGCGGATCGGCGATTGCAGCAGAAGCGGTCATGAATGATGCGGGTTCGATTGTAAAGGACGCCCTAGCGCTTGTAAACTACGCCCCTGCGGCGCAGGTCTTCCATCTAGCCCCTCGCCCAGTGCCTTTTGCCAAAGGAGTTGCGATGGCTGAGCCCAAGCAAGAGAGTCTCGACAAAATGTGGAAGTTTGCAAAGGGATTCGCTGAGAAGAGCGGCACGGCCATGCATCCCACTCCCGCAGTCACCGAAGCCGTGGTCAAAGGCCTCGCGATGCACATGGACGAGCTGGGCAAACCCCTCTGTCCCTGCAACTTCTACAAGGATAAACAAGCAGAGGCCAAACTCCGCCGCTGGATCTGCGCCTGCGACGAAATGCAGATCTACAAATACTGCCACTGCCTGTTATTTGTGCGGGAGGACGGCCTGCCGATCACGGAATATCTCCCGGAAGGCCACGAAGGCCGGGAGGTCTATGGCGTCGTCACAGACCCGACTCCCGACAAAGGCCGCGCCCTCAAACACAAGGCCGCTACCGCACCGACCGCCTTGGGCGACACACCGGCATTGTTCTCACCCACTTCGTAACGACCATGCCACTGCGTGACCGATTCCTGTGCAGGATAGTCATCGTACTCCTGCTGGGAGGCCTGTGGTCCAACCAGACGAGAGCCACTGAGCCCAACAACGCGTCTCCTGCCATGGCACCACAGCCTCCAGGCCTGAACGAAAAAGACTTATTCCCCTACAAGCAGAAGGGACGAGGCACTCTGGCTGGACAGGCGTTCCTTAGTTCGCCATCTGGGAAAACCATCATGCAAGCCGGCGCGCTGGTCCATCTCATCCCCATCACCCCCTACACGCGCCATTGGTTTAACGACACCGTCAGAACCATATCCTGTTCAGCCACAGCAAGCCCTGCCTCCGCTGAAAACACCGCACCGCCACGCCCCTCTGGCTGACTGTGCGCACGAGGCGCTGACCAGGCTCCAGACAGAAAAACGCCTGACTCCCTATCTCCGCACGACCAGAGCCAACCCGACCGGACATTTCTGGTTCACAAAAATTCCCGCCGGGCGCTACTACCTCGTCAGCCTGATCGAAGAAGGATCGGGAGCCCACAAAGAAGAACAGCTGTCGGGCCTAGCCTGGCTGACCATCGAACTCGACGCGGGCGAAAAACTCACAAGCCTCGTGGTGACAGACTGCAAAACCAGCCTTTGCTGAGCGTCTCAAGCAGCGAGCATGTCTACGTCCTCTTTCCCGCACCTCTCGAACATCGCATGCGCAGGTCCATAAACTTCTCTTTGAAATCGAAGGGGGTGCGGCTCGATTTCCCAGGTGATTTGAATTATCCTGTCGCCTGTTCAAAAACAAAAGATTTTGGCCGTATAGGTTATGATTATTTTCTCGCCATTGGGCAATACGATTTTTCGTGCAATAGGTAATAATAAACCACGGTTCTCGTGGTCACAAAGCGAGGTTTAGATGGATATTCGAAAGCACATGCGCTTCCCGGTGCAATTCCAAGCTTTGTTCTCAGTCGCGAATCAAGCTGTGGGAGAGGGGATGACACTTAACATCTCCACGGGCGGGTGTAAGATAGAAAGCGACAGCAGGGTAGAACCAGGGACTGAACTGGAGCTGCATGTCCATCTCCCTGATCAGGCGCCGACGCTGGAGATCAAGCGGGCCGCCGTGTCGTGGTCACGGGAACGGGAGTTTGGAGTGAAATTTCTCTCCATGAAGACCGAGGAGGAGCTGCGACTCCGCCTCTTTCTTGAACCACTCCAATTGGGCCCTCCTTCTGACAGTAATTAGACGATGTGTTCCCACCCCGGGCACGGTCAGACGTGTGACCATATGGAGACCCATTGAGGGCATCCACACACGCTTCAGGCCGGCTCAGGTTGAAATCAGAACAACCCCGGAACAAAGTCATGGGTGCCCGTACTCATCGTCGTTCGGCGGCCCTCCTCGTGCCGTAGAGTTCGGCTTCATGCCTAACCCGACTTTGGAGGTGCCGTCCGGTTTGCACACATTGGCTTGTGATCAACGTGATTCACTTCTCATCGATGACGGAGTTCTGAGCCAGCTCGAACATCGACACGTGTTTCTCTCAGATGATGGCCAAAGAATCATTGCAATCGTAAACATACGCGTCTTAGAAAGAGACGGTTTCAGCTTGCCGTGGTCGGGTTAGCACATCACATTCGAGTGAGCGAACCTTGACAGATACGCATAAACAGTTGATTTTGAATGACCCGCTGTCTGGTCATTGGTTCTCTCCCCTACGAATGATGCACCGTATAACACTTTCGAGGCATTGCCATTGGTCAGACAAACTGATACTCCCTCCCTGCCATACTAAGTGTTGACCCTTTAGCAGATCGCTACCGATGGACAGAATCTCGTCGTTTCCCAGTCTGCTTTTCCGAGACCTGCCAGGCGAGCCGCATCTCACACAGTTTATTTCATCACCAAAAGCTATCCGGTCAACTCCACAGAATCGTTCGTAGGAGGTCGCCATGAGTATCATCGCAGGTCCGGACACAGCACTTGCGTTTTCTGACCTAAGTGAGAATACTGTCTCCAGGCAGTCGAGCCCAGGAATTCTTGTCTTTTCGCGCTCTCTGCAATTGCAATATGTGAATCGTCGGGCACTTGAACTGACAAGTAACATCCGCCAGACGGCGACAGGATCAGTCTCGATCGTGCTTCCAACCCCACTCCTCGAGCTTCGTGCTCTGGTTAAAAAGATACTTAATGACAACATAGTGGTAAATATCTGGGAACCTTTCGAGGTGGCTCCTGTAGTTGGTGAATTTGGGCAAGGGGTCCTGCTCCGTGGATTCGGACAGCCTAATTGCGCCTCGAGCAACTGTTCTCGAATCATCATTATTCTGGAAGATATCAGATTCGCGGAGAAGGATAGGAGTCAGCAGTCGCATGTCCAGACGAAACGACCTGAGAGCCAGACAGCGGTTGCCGGGTTTCTTGTGAATAGGTTGCAGGCGAGGGACAGACCTTTCGCGCCCCATTAATATTACCAGACGCCGGGTGGCCATTAACAAAGAGCGTGCTCTTTAATTACAGGAAGGCTGCCCATGGCCCCATCAAATGTACCACCGAAAGTGGACGAGTCTGCCAGTCTGAACCGCAGGGGTGACGAGCGTATCCCAATGATAGGGCCGTGCCTTTACCAGCTTGCCCGTTTCCCCGATAACGAAACAGTCGACTTCTCTGGTGGTTACGCGCTTTCGCTAAATACCAGCAGAGGGGGGATATTGCTCTTGATGGCTCAGACACCTGAGAAGAGGCAAGTGTTTGAACTGCACGTGCCCTCGCCTACGAAGGGAGAGAGCACGGTCAAGTTAGTGGAAGCCTGCTGGACGCGTGAACTGTTATTTGGCGCTGCTGACAAAGTCTATCTCGTTGGCCTCAGATCTCTATTTGAACCCCCCGCTTCAATTAGCTAGTGTGCTTGAGCTAGAGCCGGACCAAGCCCGACTCAAGAAATCGGCGACGTTGAAAACCTGGCTTCGCAGAACCTGCGTAATCCATAGATGAGCAAGACAGGTTGGTGTCTAGGTTCAAGGTTCTAGTGCACCACCAGTATCCTGGTCACTCCAGGAACGAAGGAGTTGCACATGGAACGCTACCGACGCTTGAGTCTCATGGAGCGCGAAGAATTGAGTCGCAGGTTGGCTGCTGGGCATAGTCTTCGTGCCACGGCTCAGGCGATGCAGCGAGCGCCGAGTACGTTGTCGCGCGAACTCGCCCGGCATCGCACGACACCCGTGACCTATCGGGCGGTGCCAGCCCATCAACGGGCGCAACGCTGGGCCCACTGGCCCCGCAAGCCTCGGAAGTTGGCGGTCCAGCCTCGCTTGCGCACGGCGGTCTTCACGCTGCTCGCGCACCGCTGGTCCCCTGAACAGATTGCCCGCGGGTTGCCGCAGCGGTATCCTGACGAACCGACGATGCGGATTTCTCATGAAGCCATCTATACCTATCTGTATGTGCTGCCCAGCGGAGCCTTGAAGCGGGAACTCGCCCGGTATCTCCGCCGCCGCCATCGCTTTCGTCGGCCGCGCAAGGTGCGCCGCTCGTCGCGGCCCATTCAGGACCTGATCAGTATTGATGAGCGGCCCCAAGAGGTCGCCGATCGCACGGTGCCAGGGCACTGGGAGGGGGACTTGCTCGTGGGCCATGCCAATGCCTCGGCGCTCGGCACGCTGGTGGAGCGGACCACGCGATTCACGCTGTTGGTGCCGCTGACGGCCAAGGATGCGGCCACCGTACGGCACGCATTTGCGCGTGAACTACGGACACTGCCGGCCCAACTCCGCCGCTCCCTCACGTACGACCAAGGCCCCGAAATGCGCGAGCACCGCCTCTTCACGAAACAGACGAAGATGCGGGTCTATTTTGCACATCCTCATTGCCCGTGGGAGCGAGGGACGAACGAGAACACCAATGGGCTGCTGCGCCAGTTCTTTCCCAAGGGCACACGGTTTACTCAGGTGTCACGTGCGAAGATCAAACGGGTGCAGGTGATGCTCAACGATCGGCCCCGGAAGATCTTGAACTGGCACAGCCCTGCACATGCATTTCACCACCTGTTGCACTAGGATCTTGAATGCACAC
>JBGPVY010000311.1:0-2989 GCA_041491905.1 Nitrospiraceae bacterium
GGCCGCGATTGGGATTCTTCCAGCCGCGCCAACTCAAATAACGCCTGATCCCGGTTCAAAGTACCGGGGGTCTCCAAGATGCCGGTGAGTGCCTTCACTGCCTGGTCCCGGTCTCCCTTGTGCAAGTACACATAGGCCAGACGTTGTTGCACCAACCCAGCCATTGAGGGATTCGAACTGTATAATGCAAGAAATCGCTGATAGGCCTCAATAGCCGCGCTCAGTTCATTGGCCTGGACCAACGTATTTCCCAAATGATACAAGGCGAGTGGTGCCGTGGAGGTTCTTGGATATTGATCGACAATTTGCCGATACCTTGCGATCGCTTCCTTGAGCGCGTGATCAGCCTTTTGAGGATCGTTGGCAGAAGGAGCCGTCAAGAAGCGCATCGCCTCATGTTCAAGGTCTTGTGCTTTCTGCGCAGCCTGACGGTCAACATAAAAAACCCCTCCGACCACGGCAGCCGCAAGCACCAACACTCCCAGACCGACCAGCAAGGGGCGTAGATAATCCTGTGACCTATGCAGCGTATGGTCAAGCCAGCTCAACATGTGGGCTTCATCGACCGGAAGAGTTTTCGCCGGGACCTTGATACGGTAGCTCATGGATGGATTCGTCGGAGAGGGCGGGGCCCGATTCCTCAAATTGTGTGCGCGCCTTATACTAAGGATGTCACGATTTTGTCAATGAGGCAGCCGCTGCATGTCGGTTCTCAAAAGGCACACCATCTCCCATTTTTAAAGACGGGCCACTTCACATGTTTGAAAAACGACTAGACAAATTGGCTGAGCGGCATCTGACCAGGCGCCTCACTCCGCTCCATTCCGGCGTCGGCCCGGTGGTTGAGATGGCAGGACGCCAGATCCTCCTGCTCGCCTCGAACGACTATTTGGGGCTGGCCATGCATCCGGAAGTGATTCAGTCCGCCATCGAGGCGACACAACGGTTTGGTGCCGGAGCTGGAGCCTCTCGGTTGATCTCAGGTTCGTTGCCACCGCATCAAGAGCTAGAGTCTGCCCTGGCACTGTTCAAAGGAACCGAAGCCGCGCTGACTTTTAGCTCCGGCTACCTTGCTAATATAGGGACCATCCCTGCACTGACCGAACAAGGCGGATTGATCCTGGCCGATCGTTTGTGCCATGCCAGCCTGATCGACGGCTGCCGTCTAAGCGCAGCCGACTTTCGAATCTATCGCCACAACGATACCAGCCACCTCCAGTCCCTTCTGGCCAAGAGACGCCGGGCGCGACGAACCCTGATTGTGACCGACGGCCTGTTCAGTATGGACGGAGACCTCGCGCCGTTGCCCGAACTCAATCGGTTAGCCCAGGACTATGAGGCCGACCTCTATATCGATGACGCCCATGGCACGGGCGTCATGGGACCGCATGGACGAGGAACGGCCGAACATTTTGGCCTCGATACACAAATCCCGTTGCAGATGGGGACCTTGGGCAAAGCCTTCGGCAGCAGTGGCGCCTACCTCGCTGGGCCCTCCACATTGATCCGCTATCTCATGAACACGAGCCGGTCCTTCATCTTTACCACGGCACCCCCACCGAGTTCGGCTGCTGCCGTCACGGCAGCGTTACGAGTCATGCAACGAGAACCGGAAAGACGTGCCCGCTTGTGGGCCAACCGCGAACGGTTGTTCTCAGGATTGACACAATTGGGATTCAGCCTCACCCCCAGCGTCAGTCCGATCATGCCGATCCTCGTCGGCAATGCTGAAACCACACTCTCGTTTGCCGAACACCTGTTCACAGAAGGCGTGTATGCTCCGGCGATTCGTCCTCCTACCGTTCCGGACGCCACCAGCCGCATCCGCGTCACGGTAACATCCGAGCACACCCCCAGCCACATCGATTACGCCCTCACCGTATTTCAACGCGCAGGACAAGCGGCGGGACTGATCTGATTGAAGCCCTCATCTATCTACAGTAAACCACCGAGGAATTTGCGCAGCCGCTTCCGGCTATTTCCTTGCTTTCCCATCACCCTGTGGCATTATGCTCTCAAGCCACCTTGAGGATCGACAGGCCATCATCTCACTTTCCTTTCTTACCGAGGAGTTCTCTTCATGGATATTTCGAAGCTTCTGACCTTCACCGCAAAGGAGGGCGCGTCGGATTGCCACATCAGCGCCGGCGAGCCACCGATGATCCGTGTGAACGGGGACCTCAAGAAACTCGATCATCCCGCACTGACCACGGAAGAAACGCACTCGCTGATATATGACATGATGAGCGATACCCAGCGGAAGAATTTCGAGGAAAAGCGCGAATGTGATTTTTCCTTTGAACTGGGTGACATCGCCCGATTCCGCGTCAACGTCTTCATCCAAAACCGTGGGCTTGGCGCCGTCTTCCGAAACATTCCCACCACGATCATTCCGATGGAAAAGCTCGGCATGCCTCCGGTCGTGCGACAGCTCTGCGACCGGGAAAAGGGGCTGATCCTTGTGACCGGCCCAACCGGGTCTGGTAAATCGACGACTCTGGCCTCCATGGTCGATTATTTGAACAACACATTCGAAGGCCACATCATCACAATCGAAGATCCGATCGAGTTCATCCACAAGACAAAAAAATGCCTCGTGAATCAGCGGGAGATGGGCGTCCATACCCTGTCGTTCGCGAACGCGCTGCGAGCCTCCCTCCGCGAAGACCCGGACATCATCCTCGTGGGTGAAATGCGCGACCTGGAAACCATCCAGCTCGCGTTGACTGCTGCGGAAACGGGCCACTTGGTCTTTGCCACACTCCACACCTCCAGCGCGCCGAAAACCATCGACCGCATCATCGACGCCTTTCCGCCAAACCAACAGTCCCAGATTCGCACACAGATCGCAGAAGCCTTGGAAGCGGTCATCACGCAGACCCTGCTGAAGAAAAAATCAGGCGGGCGTGTCGCCGCCCTCGAAATCATGGTCGCCACGACCGCGGTCCGGAATCTCATCCGAGAGGGCAAGTTGCACCAGATTCCCGGA
>JBGPVY010000012.1:0-21765 GCA_041491905.1 Nitrospiraceae bacterium
TAATATAAATGGTGAACATGACGGTGTATGCCTGTCGCGTTATGTCTTCGATCTGTTGCTCGATCGTTCTGACCGTGTTCCTGGGTGGCTCGATCACAGCCTGGGCGTACGAAGAAACGCCGGTATCGAACGGTGGCACGGTAACTGGGACCGTGCAGTTTTTCGGCGAACTTCCGCTGCCCATGTCCTTCGAGCTTCGCCGATCTCCTGATCCGGTCTATTGCGGAGCGTTGTCCGACGGGTCCGGGTACCGGCTGCTTCGAACAGTCGCGGTCGGAAGCCAGCAAGGTTTGAAAGATGTGATCGTGACGATCGAAGGCATTGAGAAAGGCAAACCGTTCGGATTTACGGAAACGAAACTGGAGGCGAATATCTGTCAGTTCGTCCCGTTCGTATCGGTCATGCGGGAACATCACCCATTGACAGTGACAAATCTGGACCCGGTCTCGCACGATTTGCAGATCTATGAACGGGACCGCGAGCACGTGTTCATCATGTTCCACCGGCCGGCGCTTACCAAGTCCGGGACAAGCGATGTCGTTCGATTTACTGGAAACCGTCGCGACATCAGCATGCAATGCGGCATGCATCCCTTCATGCAGGGACACGGGCTTGCCGTCGAAAATCCGTATTACGCGATCACCGGACTGGAGGGGAGTTTTGAGATCAAGGATCTGCCTGCTGGCACGTACCGGGTCAAGGCCTGGCATCCGACCCTGGGAGAGAAAGAGCAAAGTGTGACGGTAGCTGCGAACGGCACCACATCGTTGGGATTCAGCTTTGAGGCGAAATAGCCATGGTGTTTCCTCGATACCTTCATACGATGATGATTGCTGTGTGTGGCGGTGTCATGGCGGCTCACGCGGTCGCGGCCGAAGTCGTATCGGCGCCCCTAGTCAGTCGTGTCGAAGTCGTACTGGCGACCCAGTACAAGAACCAGGTGGCCGCATTGACAGATGAGTTTGCCCAAGCGGGGATGGCGAATGTCCACTTTCAGTTTTTCAGACAGGGGCAACCTCCGCAAAACATCGGTCTGGGCCGAGAAGTTCCGGCTGACAAGGCACGAGAAGCGATTCGACTAGCGCTGAAATATAACCTCGGTGTGGGGATTCTGCTGCCGGAGCGACTCTTTCCTCCACGATTTGTGACAATCGCATCATCGAACTACGACGACACGGTCGAGTTTCCCATCGATCAAGCCGCTCTCGCCCGACTCCAGAATCAAAATCTCACGACGGAAGAGTTTCATCGTCTCTATCGGGATCTGACGTCCTCCCCGATGGAGCAGAAGGGTCGATATTAATTAAAGGGGGAGATGTGAGGCTGCTTCAGCCGATCAGGGGCCGGATTATGCCGGCAGTCATGCTGGCAGCCCTAGCCGCCCTGTGGCTTTCCTTTGTCTCGGATGAGAGTACGGCACGCGCGTCAGAGCCATCCAGTATTAGTCTGCAAGAGCAGGGCGACGGTCTGATGAAGAACGTCGAAGAAATGGTGGCGCATGGTGGAATGGGGGATGCGAAGGCCATCGTCCATCACTGCGGAGAGGCGACGCGTTATGCCGAGACACTCATCAAGCAGCTCTCGGTGTCAGATCCCCATCGGGACGATGCCATGACTCTCCTCAATGAAGTGATTCGGCAGTGCAGCCGTGTGTCGGATATCGGCATCCACGCCGATCCAGGGCAGCTTCTCAATCCTGCTCTCAAAGCTCGTGCCGCTGCGTGGAAGTCGATGAAATCGCTTGGGTTGACCAGGACGAACAAAGGCTAGCCTAGGCCGCGTTACTCCTTCACTGTCATCTTCATCTCGATCGGTTCGAAAGGATTGTCGGATTCGTCGCGCGCGGCGACGACGATCTTGTTCACTACCTCCATTCCCCTCCCCGAATGACCTCGCCGAAGACGGTATAGGTTCGGTCCAGTCCGCTGCTGTCCTCGACACAGATATAGAACTGCGACCCGTTATCATTGGGGTCCCGCGTGCTGTTGTTCTCGCGCAGGACTTTCGCCATGCCGAGTCACCCCAACCACCTGTGCTAAATTTGTGCTCAAAATCCTCACAAACGACCGTATTAGGTAGAAGCAATGGAATCAGTAGAAAGCCAGCAAGCTCATGATTTTCAACGATAAACGGGGAAACCTTCGCAACATCGAGCTGTTCGATTAATTGGCCTTCTGCCACTCTTAATCAGCGGGCCGTAGGTTCGACCCCTACACGGCCCACCAAATTCCGCTGACTTACAAACCACTTCCCAATTTTCTTCCACGGCGGCAACCGTCTGGCAACCGTGTGACGGGGCTGTTTTAGACCGCTTTGGATGTATATGTTCCCCTACATTCATTATCGGTTGCGCCTCCTTTAGCCTGAAATAATTAATCAAGTAATTCCTCCTGGTGGTTGAGCGACCATAGATATGTCACTGATAGTATCAGCGGCGGATAAATTGATGTTGACAGCTCATTTGAGTAGACTCTCAACTCCGCATTAAGGAGCCCGGCGTGGTTGAAAAGAAATATCATCAGCGTTTCAACATTGATGTTGGCATAGATGAAGCCAAGCGCAGATTTGTAAACCGCGCTCATAATTCTATTGATGCAATTATAAAATTTGCCTCGGACAAATACTTAAAGGGGAGCGAGCTCGAAAAATTCGTCTGCACAACTCTTGGCGAACGATGGAAGCATTCGGGGTGTTTGACCTCCATTCTTGGAGATAGCTTCGATGATCACGTCAGAGCCCTGGAGGCTATAAGTGAATTTCCTTTGGACGCTATCAGCCGATTGGCTAAATCCGCTATCGTAGCGAGTTTGAACCAAGCTGAAACAGATTTGGGAATCAGGTGGGACAAGGATTCTTTTCTCCCGTCTGGATCAGCTTTACTTGACCAAAAACTTGTTAACGATGTGCTTGAATCAATAGCCAAGCAAGAAGGCGTTTTGGTTCCATTTCGAAAAGGGCTCGATCAGTTTTTGCGCTCTAACAACAAACCTGAATTGCTGTCGGATGTAATAACGGACATGTATGAAGCCCTCGAAGCCCAGGCAAAAATAACTGCAAATGATAAGGAATTATCGGCAAACGCCGAACTTTTCATTTCCAAGCTGAACGTATCAAGTGAATATAGGGGAATCCTTAAAGCATACATTTCTTACGCCAATGAATTTCGACACGCTGCGGGAAAGGGAGGCAAAAAGGAACCTCCGCCTCGAAGGGAAACCGAGTCTTTCATATATCTGACTGGTCTGTTTATACGTCTAGCGAACACATGACCGGCGTTTGGTGCCAACCTGGTGCCAAAATACCCTGATACAGGATGATCCATGACGACCTGTGCCATCACGAATTCGCCTCTTTTGCTGGTGACTCGTTCTGCTGGGTGTCCTCAGGTAGGTCTTCGGCGGGACTCTTAATCAGCGGGCCGTAGGTTCGACCCCTACACGGCCCACCAAATTCTTCAACAGCTTACACCATTTGTCGCCAGTGCCAGCCCTACCGTTTGTGCCGCTTGTGCTGGGTCCATATAAAATTTGTGCTAAAAATCTGCACAATGGATCGAATTCTACAGAATCAATGGAATGTATCGAATCATCTCAAGCCCTTGTTCGCAAAGAAAAAACGGGGAAACCTTCGCAAAATCAAGCCATTGATATATTGATATTTGGGTCTTTTCGAGATTTTAAGGCGAGAGTCCCTGTATCAAGATGTCAACACAGCTTCACCTACTAACGTGGAATAGCAAGAAAGCGACGCATAATGAGACTCTTGACAAAACATGATTCGACGAGAGGGTCCGTGATCGTAGCCAGTTGTTTTAATACGCATTTGTAAACAGCATTGATTGCATTCAGTCTCTGCATGAGAGCGGTACATAGTGTTTTGCAGAGCCCTAACTAAATAGCATGGAATTTGCTTAGTGCTACAGGGTCTTGCGTGTTAGAGAGATCGGGAGGCGGCGCGCTCATCCAATCGTATCGCTGACTGAAGGTCCGATTGCCGATGTGGTCCAATCGATTCCAATCAAGTGGTGGTGAACGATGAACACACTGAAGTGTCATTCCAAACAGCTCACAGTGCTGATGGGATTCCTGCTGACTGTTGTTGTGGCCGGATGCGGCAGTGATGGTGGTGGTAGTACGCAGCCCGGAACGCTGGGGGTTTCGATGACCGATGCGCCGGCCTGCGGCTTCGAGGCGGTGAATGTCACCGTCAGCAAAGTGCGGGTGCATCAAAGCGACAATGCTTCCGAAAACGCAGCAGGCTGGACCGATATCACCTTAAACCCTGCGCGTAAAATCAACCTGCTCGACCTCAACGATCCAACACAATCCAATCTTGCGCTCGAAAGCCTTGGCGAGACCCCGCTCGAGCCAGGCCATTACACACAATTGCGGTTGGTGTTGGAGGACAACAATGGCAATAATCCCAATGCCAATTGGGTTGTCCTGGAGGGTGATAATCCGCAAGACCCTACGAAAAGAATTCCGCTCGTGACGCCCAGTGCAATACGATCGGGCATCAAACTAATTCACCAATTCACCGTGCAGTCCGGGCAACGCGTCGATCTGTTGCTGGACTTTGATGCCTGCAAATCCATCGTGCAGACCGGCAATGGTACATACAAGCTCAAGCCCGTGATCAAGGTCATTCCCTTTGTGCTGAACGGCATCGAAGGCTTTGTCAACCCCACCCTGTTTGTCAACCAACTCAATGTCAACCATGTCATCGTATCGGCCCAGGTGAACGGTGCAATCGTTCGTGCGACGGTGCCGAACACGCAAACCGGCAAATTCTTCCTCGCCCATCTTGATCCCACAAACTGTCCCACTACATGCTACTACGTCGTGATCACCGCAGACGACCATGCGACAGCGGTCATTGCCGCAGTTCCAGTCCCGACTAGCACCAGCGTCACCATAATCAACACCAGTGGCGCGCCAATTACGTTGGATGGCTCTACACCCCATAGCATCGGCGGCACAGTCACGTTGAACCCGCCCAGTGCAACTGATGAAACCGTTTTTGTCGCAGCGAAGCAAACGTTCGGCAGCGTTCCACCCTTGACCGTCGTGACCGTGAAATCGCAGGTCGCTGTTCCTCAAATCGATCCTCAAACCAATCTTCCAACAGGAGACTACCAGTACGCCCTGACGCTGCCCATTGCCGCACCATCGCTCGGGCAGTACAGCACCAGCCTTCCGATAACACTGTCCCCCCAAGCCTCGGTTGCAAGTAAGTATACAGTTCGGGCCTCCGCGACTGATTACCAAACCCAGTCGCTCAACATCCCGGACATTTCTGTTGTGAATACACCCCAGGACCTTACCTTGACGCAGTAAGGCAACGGCGTACGGAACAAGAAGGACTTCTAAGCCGGCAGTGTACGCAGGCGACGGCCTGCTGTTCGAGAAGCAGTGGTTTAGAGGAGCCGGCGAGAAGCGGCCACGCGGTCGCTGTAACCCGGAACTGGAGATGTAGACACCCTGCGCACCCGTTGCAGGAAATTCCCCACAGGTTGGTTACGAGACGACAACCGTGGGGGCTGATTTATTTGTCATGCTGTTCCCGTCAGTAAGACGAGGATTTGTGTGCTGAACTAATAGGGTCGGCAGGCGACCCACCCAATTCTAGGGTTTCATCACCTCTCCCCCTAAAAGCGAATTCCGAACGTCAGCCCCGGCATCACGTTGGCGTCCGTCCCTCGTCCCGTATTCACATCCGTGAAGTTGAGCAAGAAGGTAGAGATGAGACTCACCTGCTGGTTCAGCGCATAGTCCAGGCCCACGCCGATCGGGATCAGAAAGGAGGTATCGGACGTGTAGAGGTCGGCATGCAGAAAGCCGAGCCCCCCTTGCAGGTTCATCTTCAATCGCTTATCGAGTCCGGGTAGGTCGAGCCAATACTTCCCCTGTCCAGAGAAGCCGAACTGAAATAAATCTCCGGTCACAGCCAATTGCGCGAGAGGGCCCACCGAAATCTGACGATTCAGAAAATAGTCGGCGTGAACATTAGTGGCGAACGCAGTCCCGTCCGGCGTGTTGCCTAAGAACCCAATGGCAACGCCACCGGACCAGGCACCGGCTCGTGGTTCTGCCGCTCCTACGACTCCAACGTGGGTTACACTGACCAGTCCCATCAGACCGACGGCGCACACGAATCCCCGAACACACGTCGTCATGTGGATCATTTCAACTCCTTGAGTAGAACGGTTACCCGTGAAAGGCCACGATCGCGGCGCTTCTCGCTGGGTCAAAGGTATCAAACCGCTTCCGCCTGTCAACAAAGAGCTGCGCCACGATCCACCATCAGTAGGCGACAAGGCGTACGACGAGACCCCTGGATGCGCCCCTGTCGACAGCTACGGCTCCGTGTGCAGATTTGTCTGAAGAAGACAAAGAATTGTTTTGCGCAGAGTCAGCATGAGGACTTGAGCAGGATCGCCTGGCGAGGGCTGTCCAGATTCAGACAGGGAACAGACTGAATTATCAGCCCATTACGCAGGTAGAATCTCTCGGTCATTCCCGCAGTTCCTAGCGGGATGAACAGGCATTGGGCTTGCTTGCTCCACAGATCCGATGGTGTGCCGACCGGTGCCTCCCAAAGAGAAACGCCGCCAGGGCTCTGGGAGACTGCCACTCACCACATCATCACATGGATCAGGGGGGATTTATGATGAAGAAGCTACTGCTAACTGGAATCGGGGCCCTGATGCTTGCGGGATGCGCAACAGACGGGCGCAGTCCCAATGTTGGTGTCGGGGTATCGGTTGGAGGCGGTGCGCCGCCACCGGTCATCGTCGAGGCTCCACGAGGCAGTCCGCCGCCCTGGGCGCCAGCTCATGGGCGACGAGCGAAGGAAGCTCGGTATCGCTATTATTACTATCCGGCGAGCGGCGTGTACATGAACGTCACCACAGGAGGCTACTTCTACTTGTCTGGAGGCACCTGGCAAGTGGCCATGACGCTCCCTTCCACCGTGGGACTCGATAAGAGCAACTACGTCAGCCTGGAGCTGGAGACCGATAAGCCCTACCTGTACTACGAAGAACACAAGGTCAAGTATAAGGGGCACGGTCGTTCCCAGGGACATGGGCATGGGAAAGGGCACGGGAAAGATAAGGATTAGCGAGGTGGGTTTGTGATCATGGCTGTGGTGGTCTTCAAGAAGGCTGTGGCCTGACGCAGAAAAAAAGACACGGCCCTGTCTAGAAGAGGCTATATAGCGAAGAAGCTCGACCCTAGAGAAGTTGTCACCCGCCAAGAACTGGCGATCTCCACCATATGCGGGAGATCGCGGCCATTGCAGAATGGCCTCAAGGCTATCCCCTCCCTCCGAGGTACTTCCTTCAGGTCTTTTGCCCACCCCCCGTGTCGCTATTCTCATAGAGCGCACGTTCGCAGGCTGGATTGCAAGGAGGCGTCATCATGGAATGCACACGCTGCCAGGGCTTGATGGTAGAAGACCAATTTTTTGACTTTGAGGGGACCCACGGCTTCATGTGGATGAAAGGCTGGCGTTGCATGAACTGCGGTCATGCGGCGGATCCCGTGATAAAGGCCAACCACCGCTTGCACGAAGCGACCGTGCTCGTGCGGTCGTCCGAGGAAGCGGAGAATGAGAAAGAGCGCGTGTACCGTCGGGCCGAAACCGTCACACGAGGTGCCGCATGACGATGGGTGGGGAACACCCGTACCCACACTAAGGAATTCCGTCCTGGCACGGACTAACAGGAGTATTTCTTGCCATGGCGACGATTCTGGTGATTGATGATCAAGAATCCCTCCGCACGGTCATCCGCATCGTGCTTGAAAGGGCCGGCCATGAGGTAACGGAAGCATCGAATGGACGCCTCGGACTCGCAGTCTACCGAAAGAAGCCCGCGGACCTGGTCATTACCGACATACTCATGCCCGAGATGAATGGGCTCGACATGATCCTTGAACTGACCCGCGCCTTCCTCAATGTAAAGGTGATTGCCATCTCGGGGGCGCCAGACACAGAGAATGCCTTAGGCGCGGCGAAGCTCCTGGGAGTCCGGCACACCTTACACAAACCGTTTAGCATGGACGCGTTGTTAAGGACCGTGCAGTATGAACTGGCTCACTGAACGGGCACAGAACTCCCCTTCGATGAATCGGGACGCCTACGACGTTCCGTTTCAGCCGGTGCGGTGAGATCGAAGTGCCCTTGGCATGATCCAGAAAGACAGCCGCGCCTAGACCCTTGCGCCTTCCTTCATAGCCCTCCTACAATACGCCTCCCTGCGAGGCTCCTATGCCCTTCACGCTTCGTCCCTTCCGTCGCTTTCCCGTGTGTTGCCCCATGAACTATCATGCAAGTCTGTTCGAGGGCCACGGCACCGTGTGGAATCTATCGTGTACCGGCTGGCGTCTCTCAGGAGACCTGCCGATGCGTCTAGGGGAAACACTCTCACTGACCGTCACGCTGCCGAATGAACAGCACATTCTAATTCCAGAGGCCGTTGTTCGTTGGTCGAGAGGGCAGGAGTTTGCGGTAGAGAATCTTGCAATCAAGCCGCACACTCGCGCCCGCCTCCAGCATTACGTCAATCGACTGGTGCAGGAACCGGCGGAGATTGTCCGATGAGTGACCAGGCACCATGCCGCGCCGATTCACCAGTACCCTTGTGCTGTCGTTTGTCTTTCTCGCCGCGCCTGCATGGGCAGATTATCAAGCTGGCATGGACGCCTATAACCGTGGAGACTACGCAACAGCCTTGCGTGAGTGGCGACCGCTAGCTGAGCTGGGGATAGCACCTGCGCAGTTCAACCTCGGCCTGCTATATGCCAACGGCCAAGGTGTCCCCCAGGACTATGTTCAAGCGCGACAGTGGTATGAGAAGGCCGCCATCCAGGGGGACGCATTAGCGCAGCTCAACCTGGGGGTTATTTATGGAAATGGGAAAGGGGTTCCGGAAGATTATCAGCTGGCCTTGTACTGGTTTCGTCTGTCTGCAAATCAAGGAAATGCAATGGCGCAAACACAGCTTGGCCTTATGTACGAGCGTGGAAATGGCGTGCCGCAGGATGTTGTCCTGGCCCAGAAGTGGTACATCCTGGGGGCAGCGAACGGAGATAAATTAGGGGCGGAGCATCGTGATGCGCTCGCCAAGCAAATGACCCCTGCCCAGATCTTCCAAGCGCAACAGCGGGCGCGGGAGTCGAGGCGAAAAGCAAATGAGCGAACAACGCCCCAAACGCGAAACCATGTCTATCGAAGAAGCCACCATCTCAAACATGTGGGAGATTGCCGCCATTGTCGAACTGCTGGAAAGATGGGCCTCTGTACCAAACAAGACCTCCACACCATCATTGACGAGCTACGCAAGAAAAACCCTCGTGCCAGAATCCCTGAAACGGCCTTTCCTGAGCCGTACCTCCTCACCGAAACCGAGAACACGATCATTGACGACATTCTCGCACTGCTCAACAAGCACGGGCTGACTTCGCATCAGTCACAAAACCTACTCGAGCGGTTGGGCCGGATCATTGAGATGGGGCAGCGCCTGTCCAAGGGCACGACGCACTGATTGAATCGGGTGCGGGGTTTTCGTTTCACATTCTGAGGCTCATACCCTCGCAGAGTGACGTCATTGACGCCTCCTCTCTCCGGTGCTAGGGTCCCACCAACGATTTGCACGATTCTCACTCCAGGAGGCATACCGAATGGCCACGCAGAACCCCCGTCCAGTCAGCCTGTTCTTGTCATTGCTGGTTGCCTCCAGTCTCGGCAGCACGGGGCTAGTCCTGGCGACCTCTCCTGGGGATGGGCATCTCAAACGCAATGGCGCACCCATGGCGTCGCAGCCACAGGGCCAGCCTGATCCTGATTTGCTGCCTATCTGGACTGCCTTTTTGGGGAAGGCGTCTGGCCCAGTTTCCGTGACGTGGAGTCATCTCTGGGGGACCCCGAAAGCCGTCTATGGGACGCTCTCCGGTCCAATAGCGATCTCCGAAGCGTCGGCGCGCCAGTTTCTTTCAGCACAGGCCCAACTGCTTAAGATCGATCCTTCGCTGGCAGGCTTCCCTCTCGTCGAGAACCAGCACACCCCGATGGGAGAGGTCTATACGTTTGAGCAATCGGCTCATGGCATTCCGGTCTATGGCGCGTCCTTGAAAGTGGCCTTCAATCGTGAGGGGCATGTCGTTGGTTTGGTGAACACCTCCGTGCCGGCTGCGGACAGCGTCGACATCGGGCCTTCCGTCACAGCCGACCAAGCTGTGGAGTCAGCTCGGGGCCAGGTGCCACCAGGCCAGGCTGAGGAGCTGGATGCTGCTGATCTTCCCAAACCCACTGCGAAGTTAGTGATCTATGGCGAGACAGGCACCCCGACTCTCGCATGGGAAGTGATCGTGCACACGCCTGGTCCCACATGGCAGACCTTCGTCCATGCGAAAACGGGGAAGGTCTTGAAACTGGCGAGAGATCTCAACCGCTACGCGACGGGCACGGGACAGGTGTTTCTGGTTAACGCCATCGTTGCGACGAGCGACAACAGTTTGCGCGACCAGAAAGATGCGGCATCGGCGGTGCCACCCAGCGCCTATCGTTCCGTGACGCTTCTGGGACTTGATGGCACTGGAGTAGTGCTCGATGGCATGTATGCCTCCAGTAAAGCCTCGAAGCGGCGCGTGTCGTCAGACACTCAGTCGTTTGTGTTCGATCGCAGCAATGATGGCTTCAGCGAGACCATGGGCTATTACTTTTTGGATTATGCCCAGCGCTATATTCAGTCTCTTGGTTTTCTAAATGTAAATAATCGGCAGCAGGTCTTTAGTGTAGATCGCTACAAGAAAGATAACTCCTTTTATCAGTCGTCAACGAAGAACATTACCTATGGCACTGGCGGGGTGGACGACGCAGAAGATGCCGAGGTCATTTGGCATGAGTACGGCCATTCGATCCTCGATAACCAGGTGCCGGGCTACGGCACCTCGTTGGAGGCTGATTCGATCGGGGAGGGTTTCGGGGATTACTTGGCCGGTAGTCTCGGCGCCCAGCTCAGTGGCGGCTTTCAAGATGTGTGCATCGCAGAGTGGGATGCCACATCGTATAGTTCGACGGTGCCGCCGTGCCTCCGCCGACTGGACGGCACGAAACATTATCCGGAAGCGATCGTCGGCGAAGTTCACGACGATGGAGAAATCTGGTCGGCTGCGCTCTGGCAGATTCGGGGAGTACTCGGGCCTACCAAGGCCGACACGGTCGTCCTTCAACATCATTTTCTTCTGACGCCCGACACCTCCTTCTATCAAGCGGCGGATGCCTTGGTCACCGCCGCGATCAATCTCCGGTATAGTCGGGTAGATGTGAGCGCGATTCGGACCATTCTGCAGAACCGCGGGTTCACCGTCACCGTGTAGTTACTGGATGCACGCTGTCTGTCGAGTAACAGACAGCGTGTTTGTCTCCCTGATTCCCAAGCTGGGCCTGGTGACACAACTACTACTGACATGTTGCGTCCTCCTTCTTTTCCCCTATTCCTCTTTCGCCGACTTCACCGGCTCCGTCGTCTCCGTCCTCGACGGCGACACCCTCGAATTTCTACACAACCACCACCCTGAACGTATCCGTCTCAACGGGATTGACTACCCTGAGAAAGGCCAAGCCTACGGCACGCGAGCCAAGCAAGCCGCCTCAGAGTTGGTCTTTGGAAAGGAAGTCACGCTGCAGATGCACGGCCTCGACAAGTACGGGCGCACCCTTGCTGATGTGCTTCTGCTCGATGGGACCCACGTCAATCACACGCTGGTCAAAGACGGCTGGTGCTGGTGGTATCGGAAATACGCTCCCAGGAATGCAGAATTAGAGAGCTAGGAAAAAACGCACGAGAGGCGAAGAAAGGCTTGTGGGTTGATCCAGCTCATGTGCCGCCGGGGGAGTGGCGGAAGAGAACCCGTTGAGGCCGCCGATGGAGTGGACGCAACAAGGCATCGGAGGGCGGGGAATTTTCGGTGAGGATCAGCCCTTGCCGCCGGGGGAGTGGCGGAAAAGGAAATCGCGTTAGTGGGTAGGCTTATTCCTTGGCGTTGGCGCGCTTAGAATCAGCCTGCGACGCTCTCAGCGGGGTGCGAATTGTCGGGCAAAATACGTCAGGTAGCGAGTCCGTCTCCCGCAGTCCCAACGACACCTAAAAGAACGGCGCGACCCGCTCAATCGTAAGAATGGGGAGGCGCACATTCTGGCGTGCTATTTTGCGTCATATGGAAACCATAAAATCAGAGCCGCGATCCCTACGAAGATGGCAACGAAGAGACCCGGGATAATTGCAACTTCCATGAGAACCTCCTAGGTTGATGGTGGATTCGACTATGGTTTCCATTGAATCGGTTGATCTCGGTAGCGCCATATGCCGCTGGCATTGATACCACAAGAGCCTGTTTAAGGCAACTAGTGGTTTGGAGCGAGCCATTACTAGCTATAGCCAATCACTCACTGGTCAAACACGGCTGGTGCTGGTGGACTTTGTCAACAACCTGCTAATAAACTTCACAATGTTCAGTCCGCTAGACAGTGAGGCTAAGCAAGAAAACGAACAATATGAGGCAGATAAGGTCTTGAGTTCTTTCCATCTGATTAGGTAAGCATCCGATGGCCGTAGCACCCTCAGAACGTTGAAAAACTCTTGGATTAAAACAAGTGGGAGCGTATGACACAAGACAACCCACCTTCCCCAATGTGCCAAAAGGCGATGAAATGGGCGCAAGCTCGAACTGGATTGAGCTATCACCATTCATTGAATCTGCTAGATGAGATGGTTGCGATCATTGAGATGGGGAACGGGTAGGGAAGGGGACGACGCACTCACAAGGAGGCTGGGTCAATGAGTTGGTTGAGGAGGAAGTTCGGGACTTGCTCAAGAAATATCAAGAATGAAGGAGGGGGAAACCGGTGAGAAATAGAATGGCGATATTCGGAATCGGGCTATTTCTTGTTCTACTGATATCGGTTAACCCGACCATGGCAGCGAAGGTTAAATTACATATTCCTCCGGTGTTTCAGGAACGCCCTAGTTGGTGTTGGGCAGCCGTTGGAGAGATGGTCTTCAAATACTATTACGTTCCCGCTGCTCATCGGACAGACTATCAGTGTGGGATCGTGCAGGGTAGAAACCTTTGCGTGGGGATACCGAATTGCTTTCAATGTGATCTCTCGGCTGGTGATGAAGTCACCATGGTGAACATGCTTGAACAGTATCCTTTAATGGCTACGCGGGGCGGTACTGCTGGAGATATCGCGCTTACAGTTCAATCGAAGAGCGGAAGCCTTTCTGAGGCCGAAGTGAAAAACGAGCTAGATCAGGGCCGTCCTATTATTGTTGGAATTTCACCGCCTGGGTTCAAGGTAGATGGAACACCTCAACATATGGCCCTCATAGTTGGCTATGATGATAGCTCCGGCGACCTGATGCTAACCGTGAATGATCCTTTCCCCTACGAAGACATGCGCTTTCTCTGGATAGGGAACGCATATCTAAGCGCGAGGGCATCAGGAGGAAGTGCTGGCGAATATGAGATCGGCTATGAAGCATTTGGGTTAAGGCTAAAGTGGACCCAGACGATTTACCGGATTACTTGCACAGGCCATGATTGTCCGTCCGAGAACCACCACGTTGCAGATGGCTCCGCTGGGAAAGACGACCGTGAAGTGACTCAAGCCGTTCTAACGGCATCCTCTGGAGACTTCAAAACTTTAAGAACAGGACATAAAGCTGTCGATGCTGATACCGGTACAACCTGGCAGTCAAAAGTTACCTTTCCCGGGGCCAAGCAGTGCCTGGTGAGGGACAAAGACGAGCATAGTGGAGCTAGGTGGAGTTGCATGTTCAGATTTGCAGACAGGTCAGAAGCCGACAAATCGGCAGAGGATATAGTTAATCGATTGCGCAACAGCTTGCCTCATGGTTGGATCGGAACGGATCTTGACGAGGACACTGACACAGAGTATTACACCAAGACAGACAAGTTTTCCGCATATAAACCTAGAAATAACTCGGCTATCAGAGTTTACGTAATTGACACCAAGAAGGATGGGCGGGTCAAAATTTATCTTTCTGTGGATAAAAATTAGCGTTCCGGCTAAGGCGATGACAGGATCGGTCCCTCCGTCGTCGACATAGTTTCGCCTGATTAGCTACATGCTAATTCCGGAGCTAGTCAAAGAGGGTTGGTGCTGGTGGTATCGGAAGTATGCGCCAGGGGATAGGGTGCTGGAACGGTTAGAGACCGAGGCACGAAACGATTCCGATCATGGAGAAGGCCGCTCCGTATTCATGGAATCCCGACGCAACCAGCCTTGCCGGATACACCACTTCTCAATCTCCACCCCGACAAACACGATAGACGAGAGCGCCAGACACAGCAGCAGTTCGTCGAGATCGAGCGGCTCAGTCTTGAAGATCGGATTGAACGCCGGGATATAGATCGTCGCCATCTGCAGCGCCACGGTCAATACCACCGCAGCCAGGAGAGGGCGATTGGACCAGGGGCCAAGTTGGAAGAACGAGGCACGCTCGGATCGAAGCGCGAGCACGTTGCCCATCTGCGACAGCGTCAGGACGGTGAAGACCATCGTCTGCCAATGGGCATGTCCCGTGCGATAGGCCCAGGCCTGGGTGGCGAGTGCCACGCCCGCCATGAGCAGGCCCAACCAGAGAATGTCCTGCCACATTCCTTGCGCAAAGACGCTTTCGCGCGGCGGTCTGGGCGGCCGCTCCATGAGACCTTTTTCTTCCGGTTCAACCGCAAGCGCCAGCCCCGGCAACCCGTCGGTGACGAGGTTGATCCACAAAATGTGAATCGGCAGCAGAGGAATCGGCATTCCAAAAAATGGCGCCAGAAAGATGGTCCAGACTTCCGCCGTATTACACGATAGCGCGTACTTGATGAACTTGCGGATGTTGTCGAAGATCCGCCGTCCTTCCCCCACCGCCGTCACAATCGTGGCAAAATTGTCATCGAGCAAAATCATATGGGCCGACTCACGCGCTACATCGGTGCCGGTCAGTCCCATGGCCACGCCGATGTCGGCCCGGTTCAGCGCCGGGGCATCGTTCACACCATCGCCGGTCATCGCGACGAATTCGCCCTGATCTTGCAACCCCTTCACGATCGTGATCTTCTGCTCCGGCGACACGCGCGCATAGACCCGGATCCCCTCCACTCGCGCCTCGAACTCATCCAGCGGCAACTTCGCCAACTCCTGCCCCGTCAATACAGCATGGCCGTTCTCGATGATACCGAGGCGCAGGGCGATTGCGCGGGCCGTCGCAGGGTGATCGCCGGTAATCATCACGGGGGTGATGCCGGCCGATTTGCACAGGGCCACCGCTTCCCTCGCTTCTTCCCGTGGCGGGTCCATCAAGCCAGCCAGGCCGAGAAATGTCAGCCCGCGCTCGACTGTGTCAGGCGTGAGTTCTGCCGGCAAATCCGGCCACGTCCGGTAGGCCACGGCCAATACGCGCAAACCATCCGCCGCCATTCGGTCGGCTCGATCTAAAATTTCGACCGGATCGAGTGCAATCCGAGCATCGCCGGTTAACTGCCCAGCACACAACGGTACAATCTTTTCGGGCGCCCCCTTGGTAAAGGCCACGATCTCCGAACCCTCCCGGTGCAGGGTCGTCATGCATTTGCGGTCTGAGTCGAACGGCAATTCAGCCACCCGCGGCGCATGCACCAGCAGTTCCGCTTTCCCGTAGCCTTTGTCTTCTGCGGCTTGAAAGAGCGCGGCTTCCGTCGGATCGCCGATGATCCGGCCTTCCTTATTACGTGTCGCGTCGTTGCTGAGCGCCAGGGCCTTCATCAACTGACGCCAGGACTCCTCCCTGCCAGTGGATCTACTCTCCGGCTGGCCGCTCACAACAAGTTGCTCTACTCGCATCTTGTTCTGTGTGAGCGTGCCGGTCTTGTCCGAACAGATGTAGGTGACGGACCCCAGCGTCTCCACCGCCGGCAGTCGGCGAATCAGCGCGTGTTTCTTCACCATCCGGCGAGCGCCTAAGGCCAGAGACACGGTCATCACTGCGGGAAGCGCTTCCGGGATCGCCGCGACAGCCAGACTCACTGCCGTCAGAAACATCAACACGACCGATTCGCCACGCAACACACCGACGGCAAATACGATGACACAGATCGCCAAGACCGCCAGTGCCAGCCGCTGCCCGAACCGCGCGAGCCGCTTCTGGAGCGGGGTCTTCACGGCCTCTTCTTTCCCCAGCATCGAGGCGATTCTGCCCAATTCGGTGTGCATGCCGGTCGCGACCACAAGGCCGCTGCCACGGCCATAGGTCACGCTGGTCCCCTTGTACGCGAGGTTCAGCCGGTCGCCGAGCGGTACCTCAGTCTCATGCAACGGAGCCGTGCGCTTTTCAACCGGGACCGACTCACCGGTCAGCGGCGATTCATCCACTTTCAATTGGACGGTTTCGATCAGACGCAGATCCGCCGGCATCATGTTGCCGGCCTCCAACAACACGACATCGCCCGGCACAAGCTGCAGGGCAGAGATCTCCGTCAGGTGGCCGCCCCGCCGGACCAATGCCATGGAGGCCGCGAGCAACTTCAGCGCAACGACCGCTCGCTCAGCCCGGTACTCTTGAACAAACCCGATCGCCCCGTTGAGCAGGACGATCACGACGATGGCGATCGCATCGGGCGGCTCGCCGATGATCCCGGAAACGATCGCAGCCCCGATCAGGACGAGGATCATGAAGTCGGTGAATTGATCGAGGAACATGCGCCAGAGTGGACGGGGGGGGCGCTCACGGATTTCGTTCAGGCCATATTGAGCGATCCGACGCGCGGCCTCCTCAGTGGTGAGACCGGTGTCTGGATCAACCGCGAAATGTGTGGCGACTTCACCGGACGAGAGTACGTGCCAGGGCGAGTGATTGAGAGCAGACTGTGGAGACGGAGGAATGGCCTGATGAGGGCTCATGCCGGTCACTCCCCCGCCTGACGGAATAGACAAATATCCCCGCGATGCTATCTCACCACGAGGACCGAGCAGGAACTGTGCTGCACCACTCGCGTCGAAACGCTCCCGAGGAGAAACCGGTCAATGGCGGCCAGCCCTTTGGCTCCCATCACGATCAGATCGGCATGCTGTTTGGAAGCCACCTTCATGATCTTTTCAGCGGGATTCCCAAGCTGACACACAGGCTCGGCCGTAAATCCCGCCTTGATCAGCTTCCGCACGCTCGGTTCGATTAATTTATGGGTTGCCTCCTTCAGCTTCGGGTACTTGTTCCACGGTATCATCGATGTGATCGTGATGGGGGCCAAAGGGCGGCGTGCTATGACATGGATCACGCTCACATGAATCGGCACGCGCCTGCCCTTGCCGGTCGAACGATCCGGCTGAAACTTGGTCAGCACAAACGCCAGTGCTTTGGCCGATTCGGACGACCCATCGGTCGCCAAGGTAATCCGCCGCAACGGTGCCGCCTCGTCCTTGACGACAAGCACAGAACAGGTTGCATGATGGATGAGATTCGTTGACACGCTGCCGAGCATGAAGCGGTCGAGGGCGTTGAGGCCCTGACTGCCCACCACCAGGAGACCATCCCGTTTCGGCGCGCGTTTCAAGATCACCGGCGCGACCGCCCCCTGCTCTTTGCGGACCGTCCCCTTGAGCTTCAGCGACGTCAACTGCTTCTTGGTCTTCCTGAGGGTTCTTGCCGAGTGCGCCTCCATGCGCTGAATCTCTAGCTTCGTCCGAAACGGTAAACGAAACGCAGTGCCATCGAGCACATGCAGTGCCGTCACATTCGGCGGCTCGACAAGCGGCAGCTTGGCCACCCAGTTCAGCCCCCATTGCCCATACTCCGATCCATCCGTCGCCACGAGCACATTCATGTTGCGCCTCCTTTCGTTTGCCCGGACTATTCATGAATACCTGCTACGTCGTCCGATCCTCTCGCCCGGCGGGGCTGTTCTCGTTCGGCCTCCTCTACGGACTGCCGGTACGCCTCCGTCGACCTTACTTGCGAGCAGCCCCGGCGGGCTTCAGCCTCGAACGCCTCGCGACGGCATTCATGAATAATCCGGGCTTAAGTTCCCACCACATTCGAACCGTCAGGCCTAAACCTCACCTGAAATGCTTCCGGCGACAGCCCCGCGAGGGCCGCGCAGCGGCCCAGTGCCACTGGATCGTTGAAGTCCTCCTCGGACAGCCGAATCATGTACTGGCGCGCAATCTGGTACGACTGCGCCGTGATATCCACCATCCGCACCTTCGCCCGGCCGCTGACTGGATCCACCATCTGCTTGAAAGGAATCGGCGTACACCGTCCATTTTGGATCGACACCATGGCCGCCGTACCTCCATCGAGAAGAAACTGCGCCGCACAATAGCCGAGATCGCGGGTGTATTCCATATCGAACGGAATCGGGTCCGCAGAGCGTAATTCATATCCTACATTCTTGGCGACGATCGACGTGGCAAGCCCCAAGGCTTTCATGCCTTTCGTCACTTCACGCCGAAGCACATCGCCGATATCCACGTCTGCTAATCGCAGATGGCCATGTTCATCCCGCTCGACATGGTCCAACCCACCCAGGTCTTGCGGGTCAAGAATCTCGATCAGTCCTTCCGCCAACACGACCACCCCGTCGGAGCGCCCTCCACTGAGCCGCTTGATCATCGTCCCGATCACGAGATCCACCAGGCGCTGGAGTCTCACGGGCCGCTCCCCAAACTCCTCGGGAATGACGGTGAGCGTGGCGCCGGCGGCCTTGCCGATTCCGAGCGCCAAATGGCCGGCTTTGCGGCCCATCGTCACGACAAAGTACCAGCGCGACATGGTGTGGGCGTCCACCATGAGATTCTTGACGATCTCGACGGCGACATGCCGAGCCGTTTGAAAGCCGAACGTCGGAATGCCAGAGGGAAGATCGAGGTCGTTGTGGATGGTCTTCGGTACATGCACGATGTGAACGCGCCCGGCCGCCTGCTCTTCCAGTTTGAGCGCCGAGAAGGCAGTATCGTCTCCCCCGATGGTCACCAGGCGTGTGATGCCCAGCCTCATCAAGGAGGACAGGACGTGAGCGAGAGACTCGGCTTTCTTTGTCGGATTCGCCCGCGAGGTGCCCAGAGACGACCCGCCTCGGAAGTGCATGCGACTCACCTCGTCGATCGCAAGGGGCCTGACCTGGCTTACACTGCCTTCCATGAGCCATTTGAATCCGTCGAGGATGCCGACCACGTCGCAACCGCAGAGGACGCTGCGGATCGTGACCGCACTAATCACGCTGTTGATGCCGGGGGCCGGTCCGCCCCCGACTAAGATACCGACGATCGTGCGTTGAGAATTCATGATGTGAGGACTCCTGTGATGCTAATCCGAATTTCTCAAATACACCGACCAATAGACCAAGGCCACCAGGATCGTCCCGCCGAGGACGTTGCCGAGCGTGACCAACGCGAGATTGCTGACCGCATCAGTGACTGAAAGTGGTGCCGAGGTCCCCGCAGCGAGCGCCCAGCCGATCGGGAGAAAGTACATGTTGGCGACGGAGTGCTCAAATCCGCAGGCGACGAAAGCGCTGATGGGGAAGAGAATGGCGAGGATCTTGTCCGCGACACTCCGTGCTCCCATGCACAGCCAGACGGCCAGACAGACCAGCACGTTGCAGAGGACCCCGCGCGCAAGGGCCGAGACCGGATCGAGCGCGATCTTGCTGCGCGCGATCCGGACCATCGTCTCCCCGACCGCGCCGTCACTCATGGTGTGCACGCCGGCCAGCCATACTAAGCCCGCTGTTCCAACCGCTCCAACCAGGTTGCCGAGATAGACCCACCCCCAGTTTCTCATGACTTGTTGTGTCGTCACCCGACCGGAAGCCCAGGCCATGGCGATCAGGTTATTGCCGGTAAAGAGTTCCGCTCCGCCCACCACCACCAGCACAAGACCCAAACTAAACGTGACACCCCCCGCGAGGCGGAGGAGGCCGATGGGGACCGCAACCTCGTTCCCGGTCGTCACGGTGACGGTGTAAAACAGAGCGCCCAGCGCAATGAAGGCCCCAGCCAAGATAGCCAGAGCGAACATTGTGAGGACCGGCATCGCGGCTTTTGTGACACCGACTTCACGCACCCGCATGGCGATCTGCGAGGGGGCGTAGGCATCAAGCAGGGAAATCGGTGTGGCGGTTGTTTGATCCATTGGTGAATTAAGCGATCAGCTTTCAGCCATCAGCGGTCAGCTCGAACTATCTTTCAGATCCGTCCACTGAAAGCTGACGGCTGATCGTTACAGCTATAATCATGTAATCAACCTGATTCGCATGTGCCGCAGTTCCGCTTCATCTTCCGGATCGAGCTCATCCCGTTCAATCGGTTCCACACGCACGGCGGACACCTTGTACTCCGGGCATTTTGAACTTTCATCCGCACTCGACGAGAGCAATGCGTTTACCGTTGAAGCAGGGAAGTGAAAGCTGGTGAAGAGATGCCCCCGAAGTACGCGTTCACTTCCCACGGCAGGGAGTATGGCATCGCCACGGGCACTCACCAAACGAACGATCTCAGCGTCACACAGATGCAGCGCCGCCATATCGGCCGGATGCATTTCCAGGACATCGGTATCGACCAACTCGAGAATGTCCGTCCGCCGTGTTTGGGCCCCGCAGTTATAATGTTGGAGAATGCGGCCCGTGGTCAGCACGAACGGATACTCGGCTGTAGGCGTCTCACCCGGCGGCAGGTACTCGACGCCGACAAAGTGCGCCTTCCCCTTTGGAAATGTCTCCTGGTGCATCAGCGATGTGCCTTCGTGCGTGGCAGTCGGCACCGGCCACTGTAGCCCAGCATGCTGGTCGAGCCGATCGTAGGACACACCGGCACACATCGGCGTGAGCCTCGCAATCTCGTCCATGATCTCCGAGGGATGTTGATAGGGCATGGGATAGCCCATCCGGCTTGAGACTTCGCAGACCACGCGCCAATCCGGGAGGATCCCGTGAGGCGGCTCCACCGCTTTCCTGATCCGCTGAATACGACGTTCAAGATTGGTAAATGTGCCGTCCTTTTCTAGAAATGATGCGCCAGGCAGCACCAGGTGCGCAAACTTCGCGGTCTCGCTGAGAAACAGATCTTGCACCACAAGAAACTCCACGTGCGTCAACGCATCGTGCACTTTCTTCAAATTCGGGTCGGTCTGCGCGACGTCATAGCCGATGATCCAGAGCCCCTTGAGTCGACCCGCAATCGCCGCGTCCCACATATCGGGCGTTTTCATGCCGCGCTTCGTGGGCAACGGACGGCCGGTGATGGTCTGATGCAGCAATGCCAGCTTCGGATCGTCCAAACTCTGGTAGCCGGCGAAGTAGGTCGGGAGGCAGCCCATATCCGAGGCCCCCTGCACATTGTTTTGTCCACGCAAGGGATTGATGCCGGTGCCCGGCTTTCCGATGTTGCCGGTGGCCAGGGCGAGGTTACAGAGCGCGATGACCCCATGGCTGCCCCAGCGATGTTCAGTCACACCGAGACCATGGACGCAGAGCGACGCGCTGCTGCTCCCATAACGCCGAGCCGCTTGGTAGATGAGATGGGCCGGCACACCGGTGATGGCTTCTGCCGCTTCCGGCGTACAGTCCGAGACAGTCTTGAGCCAATCATCGACGCCCTCGGTCCTTGTCGCGATGAAGTCCTGATCGAGCAGCCCCTCCTTGACCAGGACGTGGCCCATCGCATTGAGCAAGGCGACGTTGCTGCCGGGTCGCAGTTGCAGATGCAGATCAGCCA
>JBGPVY010000260.1:0-3932 GCA_041491905.1 Nitrospiraceae bacterium
CCCCGCGGTCGTCATGGACGCCGCGACCGCTGAGCCTGGCTTTCAGAGTCGTGCCGTTTTTCCTCTTCCGCTCAATTTCGATAGGCTCGATCTGCACCGTCTCGGGGAATCGGCCAGCCAATGGCATTCCCGGACCGAGATCGAGGACGATCTCAGACGCATCGTTCGCCGCCAAAAGTTCCTCTTTGTTTGCGTAACCAAGCATAGTTACTAGGGCTTGATTCACGTCGAGAAACTTCCCTGCAGCATCGCACCGGCATATTCCGTAAGCGGGATTATCCACCAGCGCGCGATACAGCGATTGCGAATGCCGCAAGGCCTTTCCGGCCTCTTCCAGCTCTACTCGCAGTCTCTTTTCGTTCAGGGCTCGGCGAACGGCCATGGGCAATTGAGCCATATGCTCTCGTTCAACGTAATCGAAAGCACCGTGAGCGGTTAGCTGCGCGATGGATTCACTGCCCATGGCGGTGGTCACGAAAAGCAGGGGGATCTCTTGCACAGTCTGATGCAGGAGCTGCAAACCCTGCGATCCTTTCCAACTCGGGCTGGGGTACTCGGCGACGACCACATCGTAAGATTGGGAGCGGAGCTGTTCTATACACTGTGCTAATGTCAAAACGAAATCGGCACTGACGGTGAATTGTGCTTTCTTGAGCTCTTCCAGGCAGCTGTCTACTACGTCTGCATCGCGGTGGACGAAAAGGACGCGGAGGGGTCGGCGTCTGTGGGAAGCCGTGCCCGCCGGACGGACACTCCTCTGACCAGACTGGATTTCGTGCTGCGCTAGGTTTGATATCGAAGCCATGCCCGGAACTACCGAAGCCGTCCATACAGACATGGATGAACGGCTAGGATATGGACCCCCACATGCTCATGATATGGCGGTAAGAAAGCGGAGTCTGTTCCATTTTGAACAGTTGGCGTATTCGGCAGGTCTAAGCAGACAGCCGGCAGCAGGCCGGAAACCAAAGACTCAAATTGGCTAGGTGATTGAGGCAATGGGATCCTGGTGTTCAAAACGCGACAGACACCTGCGTTCCCATGTCACAGCATTGCGCGGAAATTGGGGAGTCACATCAGGAGAATCGCAATGATAAGTTGCCCGCAGTGCCGCAGTGAACGAATCCATCAATCAAGGCGCAAAGGGATCATTGAAAGAAGAATTCTGACCCTAATTTTCGTCAGGCCGTTTCGCTGCGAAAGATGCGACTACCGATTTTTCCGCCGGACACTCACCGCAAATCCCAATTCATCCCGGCCGGCAACGACGTAGTAATCTAGATCGCTTCTCTCGGATGTGCACTTTCGGGCGAAATGATGCTGCCCAAGCCTGTTTACAAACACTTGTTCCTTGCCTTGCTCCTTGGATCGGGATTGCACCTCTTTCTTGTCTGGCGGTTCCCATTTGCCTCCGGGACACGCCCTACTATCAAGAACTTGCCCGGAATCGGCGCCTGCTTTGGTGCCTGCCATTGCCACCGTTCAACTGCCCCCAGTCCTGCCTGTGTCTGGGAGCAAGAAATGTGAAAGGGACAAAACCAGAAGCATGGCCGACCAGCAGGACGAGCAGCAGGAGTTCAGGATCGATCACCTGCCGGTCTCGGTATCGGAGTCTTTCAACTTCTCAGGCTCGAAGTCGAACCTGATGTGCTGATCGATGAGACGTGGAAGATGATTTGCTGGAACATGGTCTTCGAGGTGGAAGTCGTAGAACAGCGACTCTGAGCGGGAGTGTTGTCCCCTCCTGACCAACTAGGCTCGTGGAGGACGATTAAGATAAACATGCGCAGGGAAGTCTCGTTTCCAAAAATGTTCCCGTGCTCGCTTCAGTTCGTCTTCACGCGCTAATGACGAAGACTCTTTCAAGAGCCACGGCTGCTATCGACAGTAATCGTCAGCTCCTCGTCTCGTGTAGCCCTGAGTGCCCGGAGGCGCGAAACAGGTCGCGCCTCCGAAAACACTCCACAAGTTAGGTTCAGTCCATCTGATCGTCAGTCCTTATGGTCGCGGTCCTTATCCTTATCGTCGCGATCCTTGTCGTCGCGGTCACTCAACGTCTTGATGGATGGAACGCAGAGCAACTGCGGCCTCTCGACCGTTAGGGGCTGCAGGAGGCCGAACTGGTTGTCCACCAACACCTCCCGACGCTCGGTGCCCTCTTTGTCACCCTGTTTGCTTCCCTCTTTGTCCCCCTCCTTGTCACCCTCTCTGTCCCCTGCGCGGATGTTATAGCACACGAGATGATCGATGGTGTTTCTGAGATCATCAGGGAATTTTCCGTTCTTGACCACCGGGGTACAGATCAACCGTGCATCTTTGACCCTGACCGTTCTTACCCCAAACTGATCCTCGAGGCGCACGTTATGCGGTTCAAACTTGTCGTCAGGCCTTGCTTCGTAGCACTCATAGTGGTCGATGAGTAGCTGAGTGACACCTCTTACGCGCGGGAATGGCAGCGGCTGCGGACAGGGTCCCGACGAACACCTGGAGGCGACGTTGTTGGTATCCATCGTCACGGCACCAACTATCGCCAAGGCTCTACCGGACACGCTGGCGCCGGTAGTCAAGGTGATACTCGCCTGCGCGAGAATATTTCCTGTGAACGCAGTGCCTGTACCGATAGTTGCGGAGCTACCGACCACCCAATACACGTTGGTATCTTGACCGCCACCGCTCATGACAACAGACGCGTTGGTTGCGGTTGTGAGCGTGCTCCCTATCTGGAAAATCCAAATACCGTTGCCCTGGAGAGTGAGTTTCCCCGTCAACTGGGCCGACGAGTTAAAACAATAGACCCCCGGCGCAAGAGTAAGCCCACCCAGATCCTGGCCAGTCAAGTTGTTTGCAGGAAGGCACGGGTGGGCCGGCGCGCTTAGAGCTGTGAACGCACTGATGAGATCAAGGTGAGCCGATGTCGCGGGAGGAATATTGTGGAATGTTCCCCCGGTCACTGTCCCCGGAGGAAAGCCAGTGATCGCGGTACCTGGGCTGACACCGAGATTTCCAGTGACGATGGTCGCGCCGGTATTAGTCACCGTCGAGCCACCCAGGACCGCGAAACTCTGCAGATCGTTGCTCAGTGGCGGCGCCGTCGCCTGCCCCCAGCACAGGCTGCCCGTGCTCAACATGCAAATAACCAACAAAAGTTTTTTCATATCAAAGCTCCTTGGTTGGATTCCTCTTCATCGTCGCTGACAATGCTGGGCTAGCTTTGTCGAGTCGACCCGAGCCTCCAAATTGGCGCGGATGCTAACAGCCGGTGCAAACCGGCATCTATCCACTTTTGAACACCATCGAAACAAACGGGCCGCAGACGGTCCGCCAGTACCTCCAGTACGTCAATTCATTCTTCAGCTACCCAATCCGCAACCCGCGATAAATTCAGGGGCTTATGATGGTCGCCTACGCAATGATGAGTATCTCCGAACGGAATAAAACATCTTCACAACCTATTGTCTGGACCACTGTTTTTGTTTATGGCAGCTTTTCACATCAGCGCTATTGCAGGATTCATTTCTTCACATGGAAAGCGCTAGCCCTAGCTATGGTGGAGAGGTCTTTCACTCGTTCGTAAAAACGATCCTGCCACGTCCATCTCTACGCTGGTAAACGGCAGGCAGCGGGATGAGCGGTAGCTCGCAAACGTTAGTTGCTAGCATCGTGACTGCAGCGTGGCAAAATCTAATTCGATCAGCTGCGGCATCTTCGATATTGGGAGAATTGGAAAGCCGCGTCGCTTCCTCTTCCGCCAACCGGCCATTAAGATATGCTGCAATATTGTTTTCCAAGATTGTGGGAAAGGATGGCACAGGCCCAACTAGCTTTGCTTGATAGGTCTTCAGCATGACTTCTCTGAATACCGGAAGCGCGGCTCTGCCGCCGGTTTCCATGCCGCCCAGTGAGCGGTTGTCATCGAATCCGATGCGCACCGC
>JBGPVY010000337.1:0-2350 GCA_041491905.1 Nitrospiraceae bacterium
AATTAGCAGGATGCTGAAAAAGTCCGCCAGCTTCGTTCTCGCTTCGCTCAGAGGCTCAACGTACCGAAGCGTACGCCTCGCCTCTTCGCTCGCTGCGGCCTTGCTGGACGGCCTTTTTGAGCATCCTGCTGACTATTCAGACACTATCACCCTACGTATTATCACAACAGCGTGTCGTGCAAAAACCTGGTTTTTCCGCAAACTGTTAGAGTGGACCGCCCACGGCGCGCTCAAACCGCGTGAGCGCCAGGGAGAGTTCGAAGCGCGCCAGATTGTAATCCACCGTGATCTGGCGTTGGACCCGTTGGGCATCGAGGACATCCAAGAGGCTGGAGGCCCCCTGGCGGAAGCTCAATTGGGCGATGCGGAGCGCTTCTTGCGCTTGCTTTAAGAGCCCTTCTTCGTAGACGAGAATCTGTTCTTGCGCCGTCTCCGCCTCTCGAGCATGTTGGTTGATGGCGTGGGCGAGGTCATTCTTGGCACGAATCAGCTCTGCCTCTTCTTTTCGTTGAGCACCGAGCGCCGTCGCAATGTGCCCTTGTTGCCGATACCATAGGGGCGTCGGCAGACTCACGCCCGCCACCACCGCCTCGCGGCCCACCTCTCTGGCATACCCGCCAAACAGGGTTACGTTCGGCACACGGCCCTGCCGCTCCTTGGTGACGGTAAATTCAGCCTGCTCCACCAGTTTTCCTTGGCGTTTGAGGATGGGATGTTGCGACAGATCTCTGGCCGCCATCTGCTCCGGGTCCAGACGATCCTGGAGTGACCGGAAATCTCCTTGCACCTTGTACCGAGGCCCCAAGGCCCCCGCCGTCAAGGTGTCCAATCCAACGAGTTTCACGCGCACGGCATTCTTGGCTTTCGTCATCTCTTGCTTGGCTTTGAGCACCTCCACATCCGCCTTCACCGCTTCGAATTGAGGGCCTTCGCCGGATCGGACGCGGGCTCTTACAATGCGCGCCACTTCCTGAACAATCTCCAAGTTCTGCTGAAGAAGGTCTACCGTCCGTTCCGCCAGCAGCAGTTCGTAGAATAGCCCCTTCACCTCCGCAATGAGATTGAGTTTGGCTTCTTCGAGACCGACCGTCGCGCTGGCCAGACCGGCGGCTGCCGCGTCCTGACGGGCCGCCCGCATGCCCGGCCATTCCACCGTCTGATGCACCGTCAAGCCATACTCGTTCATTCGCGACCCGGTGCTGGGGTCTCGAAGGGCGGCATTCGCCGTCTGAGCGCCGATCGTGGGGTTGGGATAGGCGCCTGCTTGGATCTGCCTGCCCTCATTCTGTTCGATCACGCTCTGGGCGCCCAGGATTGCCGGATTCCGTTCCAGCGCCAAATCGATGATGCGGTCGAGGTCGAACGTGGGCATCTGTTCTTTCGCCTGTGCGAAAGACGGCATCAGCGTCCCACTCGTCCCCATCACCATCACAGTCATCACTACGACATAATTCCAAAGCCGAGCCGGCATGTGCTGCCTCCTTCGGAGTCACGATTAGGCTGTTCGATCGAAATCAAAGACGAACCAGACCGTCGACGCTGCGCTAACTGTGTGCGGTCGGAGGATGTAACAGTCGGGAGACCAGGAGGGTGGACGGAGGAAATTCGTTCATCGAGGCAAGAGAGCTGCTTGATTCGCAATCTGACACACTCACTCGAGAAGCGACATAGTCGTCCGGCGTCTCTTGCGAAGAATCGTCCTCGGAATCGGTCGCCGTCCCCGTGTCACTGAAATCACCGGCTCGCTCAACCCCGGTATCGCCGGTCGAACCCCAGATGATATCGACAGACCACGTGATCTGCGCGACCGGGAATACAGTGCATAGAAGCAGGGCAAAGACGAGGACGGAAAAAAATGAACGGATCGTTACCACAACACCGTTATATCAATACGACAATACGAGGTTGTCAATAAATTCGTTGAAATAGTCTGAACGGCTCCCATCGCAGTCGTGACACAGCTGAACCACTCAACGCCATAGTACGCCTCTCTCAGCCTCGGTTACAAGAACAACCGTCCGGAACTCCCGGTGGTTCTGCTCTGTCATCGAACGACGAGCACGGAACAGTTCGCGTGCTGCACCACTCGCGTCGAAACGCTCCCGAGGAGAAACCGGGCGATGGCGCCCAGCCCTTTAGCCCCCATCACGATCAAATCAGCATGGTGTTTGGAGGCCACCTTCATGATCTCTTCAGCAGGTTTCCCAAGCTGGCACACAGGCTTGGCCGTAAATCCCGCCTTGACCAGCTTCCGCACACTCTCTTCAACCAGCCTGCGTCCCGCCTCCTTCAACTCCGGATACTTAAGGAAGGGCATCACATGGATGACGCTCACATGAATCGGCACGCG
>JBGPVY010000293.1:0-3347 GCA_041491905.1 Nitrospiraceae bacterium
AGGTTCGACTTTCTCGGACGCCTTGCGGCGCCATCCTAAAGTCTTCGACGATCTTTACGTCAACTTGGTGCATGCGGGCGAGGTGGGCGGCCTGCTCGATACGATCTTGACGCGTCTCGCCAAGTACATCGAGAAAGCGGCGAAACTCAAAGGGCAGATCAAGTCTGCCATGGTCTATCCTGCCACGATCATGGGAGTTGCCGTTGTTGTTGTCACTATTCTCATGCTTTTTGTCATTCCAATCTTTGCAAAGATGTTTCTTGAACTGTCAGGCGGGAAAGTGGCGTTGCCCGGTCCTACGCAAATAGTCATCGACCTCAGTAACTTCTTTATAGCGTACTGGTATGTCATTCTCGGGGTCATTGTGGGGATCATCGTTGGCATTAAAAAATACTATGGCACCGTTCAAGGGCGGATGGTCATTGATAAGTTGCTTCTCAAGTTACCAGTGGTTGGAGACCTAATCAGAAAAGCCTCGGTTGCCAAGTTTACCCGTACGCTCGGGACTTTGCTCGCTAGCGGGGTCCCATTACTCGATGGAATGACCATTTGTGCAAAGACCTCGGGCAATAAGGTTATTGAAGAAACGTTGATCAACGCTCGCGTCAGTATCAGTGGTGGAAAGACCATCGCGGATCCCTTGGCAGCAAGCGGGGTCTTTCCGAAGATGGTTACGCATATGATCGCAGTCGGTGAGTCAACTGGCGCATTGGACGCTATGTTGGGGAAAATTGCCGACTTTTACGAAGACGAAGTTGATCAGGCAGTTGCTTCGTTGACGGCACTACTTGAGCCAGCGATGATGGTGTTCCTGGGGGTTGTGATTGGGTTTATCGTGATTGCGATGTACCTCCCGATCTTCAAAATGGCGTCCGCAATCGGATAGAGACTGGCGTTCAGTCCGTTCGCCTCACGGAGTTGGGCCTAGCTCCCAGCATGAAGGCCCTAAGCCATTCCGGCTCAACCACTCGGTGCCCCGTCGGATGTGCGATGACACGGTTTCTGGCCCCAAATCCGAGGAGAATGAACGAGGCACATCTCTCTTCATGCCCCGCCGATCTCCTTCTCGCCCGGTGGTCTTCCACTCATGAATGACTTGCGCATAAGACTGTATTGGATCATGGGGCTTCGGATGGCCTTCGTGACCCTGATGCTCGGTCTGTCTCTCGCTTTTCAAGTCGGGAAGAGCGGGCGGGTCGAAACGTTCTACACCCTGATTATTGTCACCTACATCCTGACGATCCCTTCCGCCATTCTGCTCCGTGCGCTTACCTCACCGGCAGCGCTCACGATACTTTTTTGGGCTCAGGTGGGGATCGACTTCCTCCTTGAAACGGTGTTGGTTGTTAGGACAGGGGGGATCGAGAGTCCCTTCGCGGTGCTATATGTCATGACGGTGGCGGTTGCCAGTCTCGTTCCCCGTCGGCGAGTGGGGCTTCTTACCGCCTGCTTCTGCATTATTTTGTTTGGGCTCTTAACGAACATTCAACTGTATGGTCTTGTTGAGGGGTGGGGGTGGATGCCGCCGAGTCGGCTGACTGTGCCTGAAACATTTCAAACATTCGGCGTCTATGCCCTCGCTCTTCTTGTCGTCGGGATTCTTGGCGGGGCCTTAGCAGATCAACTTCAACAGGCGGACCAATCGTTACATGAGAAGGAACAGGGACTGACTCGCCTCCAAGTCTTTCACGAGAATATCATCCACAGCATCAGCAGCGGTGTGTTTACGGCAGATGCCACGGGGTGCATCACCTCGTTCAATCCAGCGGCACAGGAAGCGACCGGGTATACGATCACTCATGTTGCCGGACGTCCCTGGCGCGAGGTCTTCAACTGGCATCCTAGCCAACAATCAGACGAACAACTCAGTGGTGCCGTGTCGACGACAAAGCGATTCGAAGTGGAATGTAAGCGTGCTGACGGCAATCGCCTGATTCTCGGTATGACCCTTTCCCCATTGCACGAGCAGGGGAGGCAGACGGGCTTGGTTGGTGTGTTCAAAGATCTGACACAGATTCGGGACCTCGAAGAGGAAATGCGGCGCAAGGATTGGCTGGCGAGTTTGGGCGAGATGTCTGCCGGGATGGCCCATGAGATTCGGAATCCGCTTGGCGCGTTGGCCGGCGCGATGCAAATGCTTCGTAAGGATGCCATGGAAGACGAAACGAATCGCCGGTTGATGGACATTGCGATTCGGGAGGCCACCCGGCTCGACAACATCATTACTGAATTCCTCCAGTATGCACGTCCGCCGGCGCTCAATCTCGCAGAGCGTGATCTCAACAAAGTACTTGCTGAGACGCTCGATCTCGTTCAACATGAAGCGCGAACACGTTCCAAGATCAAGATCGTCACGTCCCTGGCAACCGGGGCGCTCACGGCCCTGGTCGATCAAGATCAGCTTCGGCAGGTCTTCTGGAATATGGCGACAAATGCGTTTGAAGCGATGCCGGAGGGAGGACAGTTGACGATTTCGACGAGCAGCCGCCACGTCGATGCCGGCGGCCGCAAGGGCGACGTCATCGAAATTGCGTTTCAAGACACTGGGGAAGGTATTCCAAAACAGAACCTCGACAAGATCTTTCTTCCGTTTTTCACGACGAAGAAAGAAGGGTCAGGGTTGGGTCTCGCAGCTGTGCATCGCATCGTCGATCTGCACGGGGGGTGGATCAAGGTCGAAAGTCAGGAGCGTCAAGGCTCACGGTTTATCGTATGTATGCCGCGTTCCGGGGATACCGGGGTGCGGTTGTGGCATGAGGGACGGACGCCGTGGAAAAGATCCTAGTTGTTGATGACGAGAGGGGGTTGCGCGAAGTCCTGAGCATCATGCTCAAACGCGCGGGCTATGTCGTGACCGAAGCGTCGGATGGCGAAGAGGCCATCGGTCATATAAGCAAGGAAATCTTCGATCTTGTCATCACCGACCTCCGCATGCCGAAAGCCGATGGCATGGCGGTCCTGAAGGCGGTGAAGTCTTCTTCTCCTGAAACCGTGGTCCTTGTCATTACGGCGTTCGCGACCGCGGACTCGGCGGTCGATGCGATGAAACAGGGCGCGTACGACTATCTGACCAAGCCGTTCCAGGTCGATGAAGTGCAGTTGATTATCCGCAACGCTCTGGAGAGGCGGCGTCTCTCGACGGAAAATATTCTATTAAAACGCGAAATGGCAAGCCAATCGTCGTTTGCGCAGATCGTCGGCCAGAGCGAGGGCATGCTGAAGGTGTTCGACGTGGTGCGCAAAGTCGCGGACGCTAAGAGCAATGTGCTGATTTGCGGGGAAAGCGGAACGGGAAAAGAGTTGGTGGCGCGCGCGATTCACTATAATAGTGCCCGGAGTCCGATGCC
>JBGPVY010000017.1:0-20585 GCA_041491905.1 Nitrospiraceae bacterium
ACCCAGATTTGTGGTCAGGAGCTGCAGGACGGTGCTGAGAATTTGGTTCAGGTCCAGCGTCCGGGCGATGGACGCACTGACTTGATGTAACGTGGTCAATTGACTGACCTGGTGTTTGATGGTGGCCATGTTCTCTGTAATGGCGCTGCTCCTTTCCTGTAATGAGTGGGTCATTAGATTGAACATGCTCGTCAGTTGGCCGACTTCGTCGCGGGTGGAGGGTGTGAGGGGCCCAGGCGTACGTCCCTCAGCCACTTGTTGAGTCACACTGGCAAGCTGTCTCAGCGGCTTCGTGACACGGAGAGTGAGCAGGTAGGCGCCGAGCGTGCCTGCGCCGATGATGAGGACGGTGAAAAGGATAATATTGTTGATCATCGTGAGGAGATTGTGTTTCCAGCGTGCGTCGCTCAATCCTATTTGGACGACACCGGACACGAGTGCCGGCTGTGTCGGTGATGACTTGGTGCCTCCTTCATCCAGCTGAATAGAGAATGGAGGCAGCGAGGTGCCTTCATTTGCCGTTCTCAGCACCGGCACGGCAAAGTCATGCACGATTTCTTCCCACGCAAATCGGTTCCCTACCTTAGTGGAGAGGGAGAAACGTGTCATCAAAGGAGCCGTATTCCTCGATTGGAAGAGCTGTGTCGCAATCTGAGGCTCCGGGTACAGCGGACGATCCACGGATCGCACAAGGCTGTCAGCCGACTGGCGTCCCCCCTTCGTCTGCTTGGCGAGCACGGTGCCGTCCGAGCCGGTGATGACCACATACACTACATCCTGGACAGCCATGAGGCCTTCTATGAATTGTTGGAGCGTGGCGCGATCTCCCGCCACGAGGCCCGCATATCGAAAAGCGTCATTGCTCGTCACGCTCGTGAGGAGCACCGTTCCCAACTCCTGGAGGTTTCTGGTCATCGTCTCTCGCCTCTCTTCGACGTAGAGCCAGCTCAAGGTCGAACAGGCGATAATGAGAATGAAGCTGAAAAATAGCACGAACTTTGTGCGCAGGTTGGGGAACCCTTTCGCGGGTAATGCCACGGGATACCCGGGTTCCTCTGGCGGGTGAGGAAGATTCAATGGCCTGTCGACATTAATAGGTTTCATCGATGAAACTCATCAGCTCCTTCGGAAACGTCATGCCCAGGAACTTCGCGGTCTTGAGATTGACGGTGATCTTGAATCGCTCGATCGACACGGGGTTGAGCGGCAGCAGCTGTTCCCCGTCGAGAATGCGCTTCGCGAGCAGTCCGGTCTCTCGACCGACTTGGCCGTAGTTGACGGACAAGCTGAGCAGCGCTCCCAGCCGAGTGAACTCCGGTGAGAAGCCGATCACGGGTATCTGATGTGCGAGCGCTGAATCAAGGATGAATCGTACGGACTCGTTCGTCAACACCGTGGAATCCGGCATGAGCCAGAGGGCCTCAACGTCCGAGAGCAGCGCGCGCAATTGTTGGGGCACCTCCTTTTCACTCTCGACGGGAAACCCCTTCAATTGAAAGTCGGAGATGGTGGCCTGCAGCATCGCGTCCTTCACCCGAGCGGAGATTTTGGCAGGATCGTAGAGCGTGCCGAGCCGGTGAAGGGTCGGCAGAAACGTGCGCATTATTTTTAGCTGTCGGTCGACAGGGACCTCCAGGAGCGTGCCGGTCATGTTGGCAGCTGTGAGCTGATGTTTCAAGGGGTCCAGGATCATCATATACACGATCGGGATATCCGCAATTTCTACTTTCGCTGCCAACGCGGCCTTGAGCCCCACGGCGACGACCAATGACGCATTCGATGCCCGCAGCTTGCGCGCGAGCTTTTTCCCAAGCTCCAGGTCGCCTTGCACATCGTATTCGGTATAGATCGCTCCAATCGGGCCGGTGGTCTTCAAGCCTGCAACGGCCTCATGATACGCGGGAATGTCGGAAGATTGCAGGATGGCAATGTCCATCGCCGTGGATTCGGACACACACAGGGTACAGAGGCTGAGCAGCCAGACGAGTCCCACCACAGCCCAGGCGGTTAAGGAACGCCCTGCACGGAAGAGCCTATCGATGTCATCAACGGTGTTCATCTGCGTTCGTGAAACGTATCTCGCTATTCGCGCGAGACTCGCGAGAAAAGCGTGACGGGTCGGATGTTTCATCCAGAACCCAGAACTTAGAACCCAGAACTTCTTAGATGGGCCGGACGATCCTCCCGCGTCGTAACATACCTCACCGTCAATCAACGAGTACTAAGAAGATAGCAAGAGCCGTGCTTGCGGGGGAGAGTCAGGGATGGGTGGGGGACCAACGAACCTTCATGAATAATGCGGGCTAGCGGAGTGGATAGGGGAGTGCTTTCGTTGTCGTCGCCCTCGTTTGAGAGGGGATACACGTTGTGGAAAAGCCCCTCCGTTAGCCTCCTCCATCTGGGTCACGATATCTTCGAGTGCTTTGGCCATCAGGCCTGCGAGGGGAAGATCTTCCGTCCAGTAGACAGCGTTTCGAAGACGCTCAATGAGTGGTATCAGCAGAGAGACCGTAACCCGCTGGTTCTGTGAAGGGGGAGACGGCAGCAGCGGCTGGTGCATTCCATTGAGGACGAGGTGATTGATGGATAGTGGATTCTGTTGCATGTCTGTATCGGAGCCTTAGCCTCGACCTCAACCTTTCGGACTCGCTACGGCCTTGCTAGACGGCCTTTTTGAGCATCCCGTGTGGTTTCTCTCCGTCATGCGGTTCCGGCGAGGGGTTTCCTTGCCGCATGTCGTGTGTGTGATGCTTATCACCAAGGATGTCGTGAACCATCACCCAGATAAGACCCACCAGCCCCATGAGCAACATCCCCACAATGATCCCCTGTGTCATGACGCATCTCCCTTCATCCTGTCTGGTTCATTTGGTTGATCTGGTTTGTCTCGTCTGTTTGTTTGAACAAGATCAACCAGATAAACAAAACAAACCAGATAGACCAAATAACTTTCTTCTTACGCTGGCTAACCGCATCTCCAGCAAGCCGCGTGCCTAATCTGAAATGAGTCGCAGTCCGCGGTTTTTCCAAGAATTGCGCCAGTGAGCCAGTTCCTAGCGGAGAATGGAAAGCGGTCTACGTGAATCAAAAACGATTCGGCAGTGAATCAAATTTGATTACTGAATTCATCTGGTTGGTCTGGTCTGTCTGGTCTATCTAGTTTGTCTGGTTCATCGAGTTGGTCTGGTTCAACCAACCAAACAAGACAAACTAAACAAACCAGAGCAACCAGCCGGTTCTCACTCTTTATGGGTATTGTTATTTGGGGCTACTGAACGGGGGCTTGGATGGAACGAAGATCCCACTCCGCCACCTTGGAAAGACCGATTTGATTCAGCAATGCGGCGCGTTGTCTGCGAAGCGTTTGGTCTGAAGGGTTCGAGTCGATCAACTCACACAGGCAGGCCATGGAGTCGTACCAAAAACCGCGCGAGGCATTTCGCAGTACACTGTGCCGGTCGCAGCTCAAATCGACTTCCATTTCCACGAGACACGTACTGAACTCACAGCGCTCGATCATGCCGCCGGCCACAATGTCCTGCGACGGCGAGTCTGGATTGCGAATCGCGGAGATGTACCAGCGATATTGCACGTCTGGTTCAAGTGCAAGGTTCCATTCTTTGAGATTGATGGATTGGACTCCTGCATGAACCGGTGTGGGAATGAGGCCTTCATGCAGCGGCGTGACCGATCGGATGTCGATGAGCGTAAATTTCAGCGGGTATGTCGTCGGTTTTGAGAGAAACCAGTTCAGAACGGGAGCCTTCTTGACGGTGAGCCCGACATGGTCCGGCACCAAGGCCACGAGCACGGGATCGTTTCCGTCCGTCCCGCGCAATCCACCACCCACCCGAGCACGCGGGGTCAGCTTCTTGGGGGGCGCGTAGAGGGGAAGCGGCGCATCCTCTGTTGGCCCCGACTGAGCGACGCTGGGCTGATCCGATACCGCCAGCGTCGTAGCTGGATCACACAACCCTAGGCTCAGGATCAGTCCCAATACTAGCATGATGCTGAAAAAGTCCGCCAGCGGCGTTCTCGCTTCGCTCAGAAGCTCAACGTACCGAAGCGTACACCTTCGCCTCTTCGCTCGCTGCGGCCTTGCTGGACGGCCATTTTGAGCATCCTGCGAGGGTGTTCTGCTTTTGTCCCAGATTAGGCTTCGCATCGGTAGCGCCCTCCTATTACGGCCGATCGACCGGTAATAGATACAATGTTGGCATACAGTAGCACAAGGCCATCCACATGTTAACCCGGATAATTCATGAATGCCGTCGCGAGGCGTTCGAGACCGAAGCCCGCCGGGGTTTGTCGTAAGTGAGGCCGACGTAGGCGTACTGTCAGTCCGTCGAGGAGGCCGAACGAGAAAAGCCCCGCCGGGCAAGAGGATCGGACGACGTAGCAGGTATTCATGAATAGTCCGGGTTAAAGCCAGTTGTTCAGCAACAGAAACGGCGCCCAGTATGCCGGATGTTCATAGACCCGATCTGCCAAGAGCTTCTGCTGTGCATGCTGCAAAGCCTGTGCCTTCGACTGAGCGGGATCCCGTAGTTGTCGGTAGAATTCGGAGACCAAGGTCGCGGAGGCTTCATCGTTGATGAACCAGAGTGTCGCGAGGGCACTCCGGGCCCCAGCTTTGATGGCCACACCGGCCAGGCCAAGCGCCGAACGGTCGTCGCCGATACCGGTCTGGCACGCGCTGAGGGTCAAGAGCTCCAGTGGATCTTTTCGATAGCGGAACAGTCCAATCAAACGGTCCAGCTCATTGATGGTGAGTTTTCCGTTATAGGTCAACAGATAGGACTGCGTGGTGTCTGAGGCAAACCAGCCATGGGTGGCAAAGTGCAAGATGCCATAGGGGTGGTCTTTTAGTTCTTGTTCAAGGCGGGGAGTCAAAAACTCAGCATTCAATAGTTGATCCCCCTGGTAGAGCGTGCGAATGGCATTCATTTCTTCTTCGACGAAGGGCAGAGACGGAAATCCTTGAACGGCTCGCGTGAGGCCGCTCGACAACAGCCGGACCTTCTCGCGGTCGATCGGCTTCGGGTCGGTGAGATTCAGGCCTGGCGTGGTGGCCACCGCAAATTTCTCGATGAGGAACTGCCGGCCGTCATGGAGCGCGGCCATCGGCACCGTGCGGAGCGGGCCATCGGGGATAAAGACCAGTGTATCGATTCGGAAGGAGGCCAAATCTGGCTCGAGCGGGCGGATCAACCAGTCGTACAGTTGTTGGGCGTGAGGGAGATACTCGCGCGTCGTTCGCTTTTCGACCGTTTTGCGAAAGGCACGCACTTTCTGTGTGAGCGTGGCTGATGAGACAGGGATCGACAGCCGTTTCAGCCCGTTGGGGAGGCTGACCAGCAGTTCCAATCGATCCGCGAAGACGATGGGATACACCACAGCGGTTCCGGCGGCCAGCGTATCCAGCTTCGTGATACGCGCTTGCAGAGTGTCCACACAGTCGTCCCGGAAGTAATCCCGTAACTCGGCGGCCTTGTAGGTCTCAATCGCGTCGCGTGCGCGGCGAAGATACTGCTCGGCCCCTTGCGAGTCGTCCGTCAGCGAGGCGCGCTGGAGCAGCAGATCGGCCAGCTCAAAGTAGAGAGCGCGGACCGAATCTTCTCCGGCGAATGAGTCGGTCCCCCATGCGGAAGCGACTTCCATGCGAATGGGACGCAGGGTCGTGGTGGCATAGCCGTAGGAGTCAATGGCTTCGTCCAGCTTGCCCGTCGCCGCCAACAAACGGCCGAGCTGCCATTGCCAGCGGAAGAGCGACTCCGGGGCGTTGGCCGACTGGGCGGAGAAGACCGCGCGTCTGGTCAGTTGCAACGCCTCGTCGTAGCGATGTTCGGTTTCATACAAGTGCCCGAGATAACCCTCGGCATAGGAGCGCGTCCTCGCGTCGCCGATTTGCTCCGCCACGGTCGTCGCTTCCAGCAGCGTGCCGGCCGCGCGTAGCAGCAGGGGCGCGTTCATGGCCGGCATTGAGGCACGGAGTTGCTGGTAGCCCAGCCCCACCTGAATCAAATTCATGGCCTTGTCGTGCGAAGGCTCGAAATCTTTCAGGGCATCCAAGGCCTGGTCCAGCCAGTCACGCGCGTTGTCCGGTTGATTCAGCTTCAATGCCATGCGGGCCGCGTTGATGGAGGCCCGCACAGCCAGAGGGCGATCACCGGCCGCTTGCGCCTCTTGCGCGCTGGTGGCGAAGGCGGCCAGCGCATCCGCGTCATGCTGTTGCGCGACGTGGGCGATGCCGAGGTCATTGTGGATGGCCGCGATGAGGCGTCGATCCCCATCGGCTTGTGCCATGGCCAACGCCTGGGTCAGATACTGCACCGATGCGTCCGGTTTGCGCGCCGCCAGGTACGTCCGACCGAGGCTCTCCATCACGGCGGTGATGCGGGAGCGATCTCCTGTCTGTTGAGCCAGGGTCAGCGCCAGTTCCAATTGCTGCAAGGCCTGACTGACCTGCCCCAACGATTCCGAGGCCTGCGCGGCCTGTGCCAGGGCCCGGCTCTGTTCTTCGACCCTGCCGACTCGCTCGTAGAGGTCTGCCGCCTGCTTCCACGCGGCGAGCGCCTGATCGAACGAACCCCGTTGGTACGCTTGAAGACCCTGCGTCATCAAGGTGTCAGGAGTCGGCTCGACCGCGGCGACCGTTCCAGATGCCTTGGCCAGCACGAACCCGGTCGCGAGGATGAAGAGCAGGACGAGCCTGACCAGCTGCGATCTCATGTCATATCCCTTGTGTAGAACTTGTGCCATCGACTCACATTAGCAAACTACGGAAAAACTATCTTATTGGCATGCGAAACTTCGATAGTTCGCATGTCTGGTTCAACAGGAAATCACTTTCGCAGGATGTTCAAAAGTCCGTTCAGCAAGGCCGCATCGAACTATCACTCACTTAATAAGGGGTGGCTGGGATGATCCCAACTGCGCGCGTCCAACGAGGGTCTTCTGAGGCCGCGCGTTGCGCGAGCACGGGGATCGGCCCAGCCACCCCGCCCCTTTTTCAGCATCCTGCTAGAAAAGATTGATTACAATGCCGAGATGTACTCCATGATCCTGGATCGTGTTGCTGATGCGAGGCACGTGCTTCAGTTGCTGCCCCCAATAGACTTCGAAGCTGGCCTTGTCGTTCGGCAGGATATTCCAGCGGAGCCCGGCGCCCACGCTGGCGAGCGTGTCGGGAAAGCTGGTATCCGGCGCCGTTGGGGCTGGGCGGTTGTCGCCTAGGTTCCAGCCGTGCGCGACGTCCACAAAGGGAGCAAACTGCACCATCGGTTCGCCGTTCGCCCAACGGACCAACGGAAAGCGCGGCTCGACCGAGGCGATGAACGAGTTGTCGCGCAGGATGGTCACCTCGCGGTAGCCGCGCACCGTGTACCGGCCGCCGAGCGACACCTGCTCAAGCGGGAACAGCGGCGAGTTGGTGAGTTGCAGATCCATGCGGCCGAGGAGCTGCATGCCGAGCAACTCCTCGCCGAACTGTTTGATCGCCTGCGCCTGACCCAACCAGGAGAAGAACTGCCCGTCCGGCGTGTCGGGGTTCGCATTGATGGTCGCGCCCAGCACGTTCAACCCCACACTGAATCGCGAGCGGACGGCCAGCACCGTATCGAGCGTGCGGTGGGTCCAGTCCTGCGCGAAGCGGAGCGCGGACACGGTTGCCGCGCCGTTCTGAAATCCTGGGAAAAAGTCAAATGGGACATTGCCGAACAGAAAGCTCTGGGTAAATAGATGCTCCCCGATGATCGAGAGCGCCACCTCATCGGTCACGGTCTTATAAATTGGCTGGCGCAGGCTCATACCGATGATCTCCGTGTTGGTCTTGATGTTCAGCGGACCGAAGGGCGGCTCGATGAGTTTGAAGTCGTAGCGTCGGTAGTACGGCGAAAAGGTCGTCCCATATCGGTTGAAGGGGAGGGCGTAGGAGGCGTCCACGATCGGAAAGGCGCCGCTCGACTGACCATAGCTGAGGCTGAGCGGGTCCCCGTGGCCTGTCAGGTTGTCGTCGACCAGGGTGCCGATCCCGCGGATTTCTCCGACCAGCGGCGTCTGGTAGTTGTTGACCTCCATCGAGGCGTGAAACGGATTCCGGTCCGCCACGCGCACGTTCAGCACGCTGTCGCCTCGCTGATCGCCGGGCCGCAGTTCCGCGTTCACGCGCTCGATCCGTCGATCCTGTTGCAACAGTTGCAGCTGTTCCTGCAGGGGGTCGAGCGTCACCGGCGTGCGGCTGCCGAGCGAGAGGCGATCGCGCAGGTAGGAGGAGCTGAACCAGCGGTTGCCCTCCACGTCGATCCGCGTCAACTTCCCTTCGATGATCTGCACCGTGATGACGCCCGACGTGACGTCCTGATCGGGGATGATCGCGCCGGAGGTGAGGTAGCCCTTGTTGATGTAGAGCAGCGTCAGGGCCAGCCGGAGCCGCTCGAGGTCCTCGGTCAGCAACGTCCGATTCCTAAACGGCGCCGTCACCTTGGCGATCTCCTTGTCCGAAAAAGCGGTGTTGCCGATCACGCGCACGTCACGGACGAACACCCGCACCGTGCCGGGCTGTGTCGGCACCCCGGTCTCCGGCGGGAGCGGGACGATGGGAAGCACGGGACTCGGAGGCGGCGCGGGCCGCTGAAATTCTTCCTTGAGGGGGCCGGGCGGTTCGCCTGAGCGTCCCGTCGGGTCGATCGCAGTCTGTGCGAAGGCTGAAGTAGGTGCCAACAGCATGACCATGGCGAGACCGATACAGGGAAAGAGTTCTCTGACGAACCGAGGGGAGCAGGCAGGCGCCGGGTCCCCAGCGCGATGGATCATGAGGGGAAGCCTGTCGACCAATCCATGGTAAAAACTCGGGTCAAGAACCCAGACGGAGAGATCTGCCACAAAGAGGGGAGGGACGTCTCTCCCGCCGGCTCACTCAGACTCTTGCGCGTGTCCGTCTCGGTCACTGTGCCGCCTTCCGATTAAGCGGTGGCTAATAGGCTCGTTGGTCAGCTACCCGGTTAACGGTGTCTCGACTTTCCCGTGACTCTTGCGCGGCCTTTTCAAATGCCCTGTTCGACATTGCGCCTTGCCTCGCCTTCCACTGCAAGGTGTAGTACTCCCCACGGTCTCGGGCCCACGGGTCGAATACGTTGACCACGTGTGTGAGTTCCGTCTTCAGCTGTGGGATGACGCGGAGCAGCACGCGCTTGAGAGGCGACACTTCCACCTCATGGCCATTCGACTGAGTCGGTTCCATTTCCTTACCGTCGGGACCATTGTTCATGACCCAGTTCACGCCAAGGTACGTGTAGAACTCAGGACGGAAGCTGGATGTGAAGAACCGATCGCTGAACAGGCGCCGCGAGGCATTGAGGATGAATACCTGAAACTGGGTCTCGGAAATGGCGAAGCCATGAGGCCGAGGAAATTCAGCGAGCCAGCCCACGACAGTATCCACGTCCTCAATGTTGTCCACCATACTGCCATTGAGGTGGCCAAGGCAGTCGTTGATAGGCGTTCCGTCGTCGTTCAATTGTGCATCGGTGATTTTGTTTGCCGCGTTACACGTGTGCTGGCCGTAGACCTCGCGGAGGAGGCCAGCTAATTTTTCCTGCCCCCTGCGCTCATCCGAGTCCTTGGGTAGTCGCTGGTCGACAAAGTCGTCGAAGCTCGTCAGTGTCTTCAGCCCGTACTGCCGGCGAAATTCATTGAAGCGCGGTACGCCGCGCTCACGGTCGCGGATCAGGTCGAGCGCCGGGACATCTATTTTGGCGTTTTCTTTGCCAAAGCGATCCATCGGCAAGTTCTGCAGGAACTGCGGATGGTTCTGTAGCGTGAGCAGTCCGAGCTGCTGGCGGCCCATTGACAGGGCCCAATTGGCGAGTCCCCGCTCTCGCATCGCCTGCGTGGCCTTCCCCCGGAAGGTCTCCAGCACCGGGATCTTGTTTCGGATGGTGTCAGGATCGTTCGCCAATTCTCTGTATTCAATAAGATCGGGAACCATGGTGTGCAGCCGATAGACGGTGACGAACTCCTCGGGGAAGTTGAACGGCGAACCGAAGTGGTTGACCCCCCCGTTGACGTGGTCGTTATTGTTGAGGCTCCAGATGTCTGTCTTCTTCGGGTCGTAGTGGGCGAAGATTGCATCGTCGGCGTACACATGGCTGCCCAACCCGAAAATCCCTGATCCTGCGGCGAAGACGGAATACCACTGATTTGCCTTCTTGGCCTTGTGGGATTTGCCGAAGTTCTGTACCACGATCTTCTCGATCGCTGCCGAGGCCGGGTCGTCCTCGCGCAGAAGACCGTGCCAGTTGGCATTCATGCCCAGGTAAAGCGGCTCGTCATAGAGTAGTTGGGTCGTCCACTCGGTGGTGTGAATCTTGGCAATCTCCGCAGAGACGACGAGTCGACCGATTTCGAAGAGTTCGTCGTCGGCGACTTCCTTATAATGGATGACTCGCTCCGGGTTCGTAGGGTTGCGCAGTCCGCTGTCAGCGTCGGGCTTCTGTTTGCGGAACTCGTCCACGAACTGGTTGTGCTCACGGGCGAAGACGTTGTGGAAGAAACTCAGGCCGATAGACCAGTTGTCCGGAAAGGCCGTCGCTTCCTGGCCGCGCCATACGTCATTGATCGGATCGCCTGCCTCGAACACAGGCAGGTAGCCCAACGGCTCGCCGGCTCGCACCGGATCGAGGCGCAGCTTGGCCCGGTCACTGGGATCGCGCTTGACGCGCTTGCGAGAGGTCTCGTCGTAACCATAGATCTGAGACGCGTCCCACCACGCCGTGACATTGTTGTGGGTCGTCCTGTAAGCCCGTGGTAGGTATTCCTTGCCGTTCGCGATGAAGGTCGGCGGGTCATTGGCTTCGGCGAGAGAGGCTTCATCGATCCGATCATCTGGGCGGCATTTGAGCTTGGCAACATCGTCCGGCGGAAGAGGCGTTGCAACGTTGTTGATCAGGTGCGTTGCGCAGCCCATGGCCATGTGTTGAGGGGTGTTGTCCCCTTGGTACAGATGGGAGAACCAATCGTGAGTCATAAATTGGATCCAGAAGGCGGCGAGAACATTGAAAAACGGGGCCGGTTTATAATCGCATTTGGCTTTAATGGAATCGTCGCCAGGCAACCCGGAGCCTTCCTTGCATTTGTTCGGCTCCGATTGCACCCGAGTAAACAGCTTGCGACTGATCACCTGCGGGTCCGGTTTGAGTAAGCCTAGCCGATCGCCGTGCCGATTCTTGGCCACCTCGTTCTTTCTCAGGTCTGGAAAGGTGGCCTCGAACTGGACGTTGCGGGCAAAGGGCTGCCCGGTCGACCCCATGAGTGGATTTCTGATGTCGTTGCAGATGCCAGTGGGGTTGCGGAAGCGGATTAAAGTGTCGTGGCAGAGTTGGTCTGGGCCGGCGCCGCCAACAGCGTCATAATCGGGATGGTCATTGGGTAGTCGCATGGAGTTCCAGACTTTGAGGGCTGGTCCTTCGATCCCGTCACGGCCGAGCACATAGTCCTGGTAGGTCCCGCTGTTGTCGAACAGGTTGAACTTGATCATTTCCATGCGTTGGTACTCGAGGTCGAGCAACGTGCCGTCGATGCCGCGTCCGTTCGGAGCCAGGTGTTCGCTTCCGTCCGCCGCACCATACGCCAGGGAGCTGGCGTCGCCGGTGGCCCAGTAGTTCTGCCAATCCACCCACGGGAGGGCGCGACCGTCGACCGCCTTGCCCCCGCCTCGACAGCGAGCGGTGTTCTCTTGGACCTTGCCAAGAAACCGCCCGGTGCGCTCCGTAGCGATCGGCCGAAAACCCTCGATGACATATGAGCTACAGGCAGTCAACTCCCTCGGGTCCATCGTGGCACAGCCTCCAGCTACCAGTCCGAGTGCCAACAGCGCGAAACAGCTTCGGAGACGGGGAGTCAAGAAAGTCTGGCACGAACCGTTCTTTGTTGAACGCGTCCTAATCGATGAAGCGATTCGATTGTGAGATGAGGAAATGAAATTATTGTTTGGGTCAATCTGAGGAGCCATCTGTGGAAATTCATTGTCCCCACCAATGAATCGAGCGCGATAGACATACGCGCTTTTCGGCGGGCGTGAGGGTGCCGGTTCCCCGGCGCGATGGGTCATGATTGGCAGCTCGCCGACCAGTCCACGGCAAAGGCCTGGGTCAGGAAACCGGCAGGCGCGATCTGTCGCAACGACAGGACGGTGGTCTCCTGTGCGGGGTCGATGACGCGTGCCTGGTCGCCTCCCTCTGCCACGGTGCCGGCACTGAGTCCGGCCGGGCTAAGGGCCAGCGGACTGGCGAGCCAACTACCCGGTTCGGTGGGCAGGCTGTCCCGTCCCGACACGGTGAAGCTGCTGAACTCACCGCCGGCTAGGGCTGCACAGCGTTGGTTGAGGAGCGACGTCGCGAGTAGCGGCGATTTCCCCAGCGGCTGAATCTGGCCGCCGGCTGGATCGTTCGGCGATTGAATCGTCACGGTACCGTTCACGCCGAAACGGGAATCCGCGTTGACGATACTGTTGGCATCCGGCAGGAATAGATTCGCGGTGATCGTGATTGCACCGCCCTGACCCTGTGCCGCCTGGGCCAGAATCTGGCTGTTCTGTAAGATTACGAACTGGGGATCGATCGAAATGTTTCCGCCGCCTCCAGGCCCGTCGGCCACGGAGGCAATGATTTTGCTGTTGATCAACTCCACGGTTGCCGCATCGGATGTCGTGATCTTGATATCGCCGCCGCCTGCCCCCTCCCCAGCCTGTGTCGTGATGGTACTGTTCTGCATCGTAAATCCGTTCATCGCGGTAAGGTTGATGCTGCCGGCATCCGCCACTCCCGTGCTGCTGGTCGTGATTGAGGCACTGTTCATGGTTATGGTATTCGCCGCGTCCACCGTAATCGTCCCGCCGGTGGCGGATGATGCCGTTCCCGAAGTCGCGGCTGAAAGCGTACCGCCGTTTTGGATTGTGACTGAGTTGGCGTTGACGAATATATTCCCGGCCGTGCCGGTATCGTGCGCGTTGGTGAAGATGCCACTACCAGGGTCGCTGATCAGGACCGACTGTGCAGGACCATCAACGCCTTGAGCTGTGATGGTGCCGCCTGGGCCGGGGCCGAAGGTTTCACTGCGAGCTCGACCTCCTCCAACAATCGTCAACTGCGGAGTATTGAACTCGATATGTCCCGCCGATCCCAAACTGCCGGGGTTTGCAGTGGTAAAGAGAGTCGAGCCAGATTCTAGAGCAATATTTTCTATACCGGTGATTTTGATTGTTCCGGCGCTTCCTGATCCGGGCGGGAACGCATCGCTCGCAAGTGAACTTTGGCCTCTGATGGTCACGTGCGGGCTTACCAGTTCGATATTTCCCGCATGACCCTGGCCATTTGTCGTGGTCAGGAAGAACGTTCCATTGTCGAGAAGGATGTTTTGAGCGCCGCTAATCCGAATCTCTCCCCCTCTTCGGCCGAGTCCTCCTGGGCCATCGGCCGTACTTTCGAGATGCGCAAAGTTGGTGAAGGTCACGTTAGTGCTGGTCGCTGTGATCACGATATCTCCGGCGTTGCCGGCGTTGGGATCTCCAGAGAAATTATGTGTGCCGGTAGAAATACCCATAATTGAATTGTTCGGGTCTCCAACCATGGTGACGGTGGGAGCCGTTATCGTTACCGCGCCTGAATTCCCCTCGGTTTCAAAGGAATCGGTAGAGATTGACGAACGTAGCAAGGATACGCTGGTTATTCCAGTCAGCGTCACTGCCCCGCTGTTTGCTGTTATGGGCGTGCCGACGTCTCCAGTGACAAATGTACTGATAAAACTGTCCCCGAGAGAAACCACAGGAGCCGTGACGATCACTGCGCCGCCATTTGCATTATCATTTGAAAATGGAAAGGATGAATCCGTATGGATGTTCGATCGTGTCATAGTGACACTCTCAGTGCCCGTGAACGTCACCGCGCCTCCGCTCCCGGCAAAGGATGAAGAGGTGTCAATTGCTGAGTCGGTCATGGACAATGATCCGACTGTCGCTGCTAGCGTCACTGCCCCACCGCCCCCTGTCACTGGGGTAACGCTGTCTCCGAAGACGCTTGTCATAATAGTGGTGTTTTGCAGAGTCAGATCCGAAGCCGACACGCTGACCGCTCCGCCGCCTCCATTGGCAACGTCAGAATGAGTGTCGATGACTGAGTCGTTGAAGGAGGCAGGGCCTGTAGCCACGATCGTGACTGCTCCGCCCTGACCAGTGCTGCCGAACGCGGGATTGGTGAGGATCGTGGCACCGGTTGCCACGAACTGGCCCCCACAGATGGAGATTGCACCGCCGCTGCCATCGCCGATCAAGGAGGCGCCACTATTGTAGGAAGTGTCGAGAGTGCTGCCTTGACCGAGCGTGACAGTTCCCAGTGCCATTCCCACGGGTGGTATTCCCGTATCTGCCGCCACTTCGCCCGGTCCTGCGACGCTGGTCATTTGAATCGGCCTGCCCGGGGCGGTGATGCTACTCGGTACGTTCGGTACGACGGAAGAATCGGGCGTCAAACTGATGTCTCCACCGACGAGTGCGAGGCCTGTTCCGCTCGCGACGGTGAGCTGGCCACCAATGAAATCGATGGAGTGCGGATTGGATCCTATGAACCCGAACGCCGCCACCGGCGCGCTCGTCAATATGCTCGTTTGCGCTGTGTCTGTGTGGAAGATGCCTGCATTGCTACCGTCCAATTCCCTCAACCTCATATAGTCGGCGGTCGTAAAGGTCATCATCCCGCCGACGTTCACCGTGGCGTTGGGTCCGAACAAAAACCCGGCAGGGTTCATCAAGAACAGATTGGCGGAAGGGTAGTAGGTTGCGCTGTTCAAGTTTCCGAAGAGATTCGAGGGCCCTCCCGTGACCCGGGCAAGAATGTTCGACACGCTCGCATCGGGGAGAGGGTTGACGAGTCCCGTTTGGAATCGAGCGCTGTCCAATGCCCCAATATTGAAGTCGCCCAAACTGTGGAAGAGATTGTTGCCAGCCCTGGTTCCCCCTGTGATCACACAGCTTGCGGTGCACAGATTGGTTGGAACGGTAGAGGTTCCTGAAGTGATGACTGTACCAAGGCTGGCGGGACTACCAGTCCCGCCAGTGGGGGAGACCGCCGTAGTGACTCCGGCTTGAGCGTTACTTGCAATCGGTACGTAGGAAAGCCACAGCAACAGAGGTCCAAGGACAAGGATCGTGAAAGAACGGCTCGGAGTCGGCACCCGAAACGGGAAGATACGTTTCATGATTCATCCTCCTGGTGCCTGAACAAAAGGAATCATACGGCACGCTTCTTGACGTCGATTCCACAACTGCCATGCCGAGACTGCTCAATCGTGGCCAAGCCAAAGTCTTGATTGCATGAAAAGCACTTTGAGCATCTACCCTGCGCAGTCTCTGCGCCCAACGAAGAGAGCACATCGAGCCGGCTTGACTTGTTGTCCGGCCCGATGCAAGCACGAGCCGCTCTCTACTCGTCGTGCAATAAAACGTTGATGCTGTACCTCCTAGCATTCTCCCCAGTAACGGGATTATCGGTAAGGTCAAGATCAGCCAGCATCAATGTATCGAATGTGAGCTTTTCGAATGTTTCTTTCGTGTCCGATTCCAAGAGTTTCCAATCGGTCTTGTAAGGAGCGATGCGATCGCCATTAGAAAACTTAAAGAGATGCAGCCTCCAATACTTTGCCTTCGGTTTGAATTCAGATAGCGAGACTCCTCCTAGTGTGGTCTCATTCCAATCGAACACGTAAGTGGTACTATGATTCTGTGCGCTTAGAACAACGGAAGGAAATTTGTCGAGTTCTTCTCCGAACAGAGTCTTGGTCCGAACGACATAGTTACAGCCTGAGAAAAGAAAACAGCTCACCAAGAGAGTGCCTCCTGCCACTAGGCCCGAAACACTTTGGTAAAGACCTGATATTTTCATGTCCATCCTCCATTAAGTGTGACGCTGTCAGCGCAAACCGGCGTCATGGTTTTTTGTTGTAAAAAGTAGATTCAGGATGATTCATCCAAGAGCCTCCCGACGTTGCCTGGTAGGAAAGGGTCACTTTCACCTGTGGACCTAATCCAATTGGGAGGGATCCGCAGGGTACGCTGACCGTATACGGCGGAGTCGAAGTCGACGTGATATTTACTGGACCTCCAACACAGAGCGAAGAATTATCGGAATATTTGTTGATGAACCATTTTAATGTTATTGCGCCAGAGGGGGTCGTGCAGTCCCTGGCGAACAAAAAGGTGAAACTGGTAACTCCACCCAACCCATACGGGCTCGATGGCCAATGACCCGACAAGTCAGATTTGCATGTGTGCGGCTGAGCGAATCCTGAAACCGGGATGCCCAGAACAAGCAGACCGACGAACATGAGACTGACAAATGTCAGTGTGAAGAAGGAACTGCGGACTTTCATCTGTGCCCTCCTGGTTGGATAGGAATTGCGGTTACCTTCACTGCCCCATTTAGATGAGATTCGAAACTGCTGATTCGGAGTACTTGGAACCATTGCGGAATGGCTCCCAAGTCTCTCGTGTCTCTGGTGGCGCTTATCCAGAATTGTCCCGTTGCTGCGCTTCTAATGAGAGTTTTGAGGTTCTGAAAAAGGTGGTTCTGAAAATGGTGTCAGGAACCTTTTCTCGCTTTGTGCTGATGTCTGAAGGGGGAGCGATGACATCGTGAGTACGGAAACGGTGCCAGACACCTGCTCCGAATAGATGCTGTCGCTCGTGCAGGAACCGATACGCTGGTGATGGAGAGGTAGAAGACCGCCCTGCTAGGAAGCCTGAGGTGCCATTCATGGCCGCCTCCTTTGAAGATCCATGGAATGAAACCAGCCACACAGCAGACACGCGCTGCTACGTGCAAGAAACTGGTAGCCTCTAATAAACCTGTACGGCATTTTTAGCAATAGCCTTTTCGGGTAATACAGACTAGGAGCCTGTCCGACATTGCCGTGCGCCGCAGTTGAATGGTCAATGTCGGACAAGCCTCCAGCCACAATATCTTGGGGCATGATTCCTACCATGCCGCGACTGCTAGCGATTTCGTTAGCAGGATGCTGACAAAGTCCGCCAGCTTCGTTCTCACCTTGAACAGGTCCTCAATGTACCCGAGAGGGTACGCCTGCGGCCTGCTCTTCGGCTGCGGCCTTGCTGGACGACCTTTTTGAGCATCCTGCGCGCGGTTCTCCTATTGTCCTAAATGTGCGGGCCATTAAATATCCACCGTGCCACAATTGTTTTTCCGCAACCTGTTAGACCGTAGCGCGCAACTCGCGAGACGCGAGAGATACGCGACAGGCGCGGTCCAAAGGCCGAAGGTCGGGGGGTCAAAGTTCCGAACACTTCAGCCTTCAGACCGTCTCGCCTGTCCCACCCGAAAAAGAGGGAGCCGCAGCCCCGGGTATGACGGAGCCGGGGCTCCCGTGGCGTTGACGCTCAGTCGACCAGGAGATTGGCAACCAGGAGGAGGTTCTGGTTGGGTATGCTCCGGAATCAAGTCGCATTGGGTTCTCAGGCGTGAATCCTCACCAGTGAGTTCTCACACGTGAGCCCAATAATTGATGGTCGACTGCTCGTCCGCCTCATGTCTGCTGCGTGAAGCATGAGTGAGTTCTGAGTCCTGAGTTCTGGGTTCTGAGTTAGGAGATCCTGAGTTGTCCGAAACTTACTCATAACGCAGCACTCAGAACTCACAACTCCTTTCCACGAGGAGGGCTGGAGCAATCGATGTGCCAGCGGGTTCTAAAGCCGGTTTTGAGAAATTTTTCGTGATTGCCTTCAAAATTGGCAGGAGCCTGTCCGACATTGTCTTCGTGACGAGGCGAATGAGGGGCGCCAGTTGCGAGGCCGCAGGCCCGGAAAAACCGGAGGTGTATTCGCTGGAATACATTGAGGATTATTTCGGGCCGAGAACGACGCAGATGGCTGCGGATCGTTCGCCGTAGTAGAACGATCAATGTTAGACAGGCTCCTAAGTTTTCACGATGTCGAAGGGAAACACGAAGGCGCAGAGGATGACAGGCACTATCTCAACTGAATCTATTTTGATTACAGGGGAATCCAATTGGATTCAGACGAAGACCGTTATTTGGTTTGTTTGGTTTGTCTTGTTTGTTTGGTTGAACCAGACCAACCAGAAAGACCAGATGAACCAGACAGAACGGGCTTGATACCTCCTATTGAGGTACCAAGCCCTGGTTCAGAGTAACCTTCTTGTCGTTTACGCGTGATATTCGTGATGTTGTCGCAACTTTTTGGTGCCAAGACCGAACAGCGCGATGAGACCAGCGCCGACTATGACGCCGGCTGCCGGCAACGACACGAGCAGTGATTCACTTATGTACCGAGACCCATCAGTCGCCATTGCTGCTGATCCGGGCTGGCTCTGCGTCCTACATGTCGCTGCAGTCCTTCCTCCACAAGGATTTGGCGTATTCGACACGTGATTTGTGTATCGAGACCCATCTGTCGCCATTGCTCCTGATCCGGGTTGGCTCTGCGTCCTGCATGTCGCTGCAGTCCTTCCCGCACAAGGAGTTGGCGTATTCGATACTTGTTTGGCTGATAGGCTTGCTGCTCCATTCATTTCCCCCGCCATCAGGACGCGGGCATCCTGGTTCCTGTCGATCTGGAACGCATGGCCTACACCGAAAAAGAACAGTGAGAATACCAGCGCAGCGCCGATTGAGAGCAAAGCAGAATTCTTATACATGATCCACCTCCGTATGGTTGCTTACGTTGACCATTTTCTGGCCATGCTTGATAGCAATCACCATGCCAGTTGATCCTGTTCGAGGCCCTTGCATGTTTATCCGTGGATTTGTTGGATTTTTCGCGCGGCTGTCGCGATGAATGCCGCTCAGAGTGCCTCGGCAATCAACCCAGCATTGAATCTAATTTGATTATGGTTGGAATCAGAAGGGATTCATCCCTTTAGGCAAGCGCGCGAGCGTAAGAAGACCGGTATTTGGTTTGTTTGGTTTGTCTTGTTTGTTTGGTTGAACGAAACTAACCAGACGAACCAAATCAACCAGATAGACCAGAAGAATCAGATGAACTAGACAAACTGATCCATGGTTCCGGTAGACTGGGCCTGGCCGATCATGAACCCGCATTATTCATGACGGTTCGTCGCGAGATCGCTGAGCCGCGTCGCGAGACCAGCGCGCGGAGCCGTGAGGACCCGATGCGTACTCGTGCAGTACGTGGAGGGTCCGAGGGGCGAGCCCGCTGGCTGAAGGCTCGTCGTAGCAGCGGATCGGCGATTGCAGCAGAAGCGTTCATGAATAATGCGGGTTAAGGCAGAAAAGGGGTGACGATGGATTGTGTGTTGTTGCGGCATGGCATGGCGGTGGAGCGGGATGAATGGGAAGGGAAGGATGCGGATCGTCCGCTGACTGAGCGCGGGGCGAAGCGCGTGGCGCAGGTGGCGGCTGGGTTGAACTGGCTCGACGTGCAGCCGACGCATGTCTTGTCGAGTCCCTTGATCCGGGCGATCGAGACGGCGAAGATTGCGCACAGCTCGTTGCGAGTCCGCTCTGCGGTGCACATCGTCGATGAACTCTTGCCGGATGCGCCTCCCGATCGGCTCCTATCGATCCTTCACGATCTGCCGCCGGAGTCCTGCGTGCTCTGTGTCGGCCATGAACCGCAGTTAGGCATGGCCGCAAGCGTTCTCCTGTCCGGGCGGGCGTCCGCATCGTTCCCCCTGAAGAAAGCCGGGGCCTGTCTGATCGAGCTGTCGATCCGGGCGAAGCCAGGTCGAGGGGTCCTTCGTTGGTGGTTGACCCCGAGTCAGTTGTGGGCGATTGGGAAGCGGGGAGGGAGAGGTCACGGTTCATCTGGTTGATCTGGTTTGTTTTGTTCATCTGGTTGGTTTTGTTTAACCAAACAAACCAAACAACGGTCTTCTTATGCCGGCTGGATGAGGCGGTCGGACGGCAGTTCGGGGCTTCGCAGGTTGGTGGTGAGCAGCGGCTGAATCTTGCTGCGCAATGCGTCCTGAATTTCATCCGGCGATTTTCTGGCATCGATCACTTCGAAGTGAAACTCTTCCGCCATTTTGTCGAACTCCTCGATCAGGAGCGACTGGTATTTCTTAAAGCTATCGTAGAGATCGCTGCCCAGCCGCAGATCCATTCCTGATTCCCAGAAGTTCATCCCTTTGGTTTCGATGACGCGCAGCACGAGTGTTTCGATGTCGATGCGCAAGTAACAGACGAGATCGGGTACTAAGGCAAAGCCGAAGACGTCTCTCACCCACTGGCGGTTCCCGCTGCGCACAAAATCGCGCGCGAAGGCCGTATAGATATACCGGTCGGCCAGGACGATGAAGCCCGAGCGAAGCGCGGGGATGATCTCGTGTTCTAAGCGATCCGCAAAGTCGGTGGCGTACAGCAGGCTGAACGACCACCGGTCGAGAATGTTGCCTTCTTTCGCCATTTCGATCGTCTTCGACATGAGATTGGAACGGGTCCAGCCGGTCGTGAGCACGCCATAGCCCTGCACCTCCAACCACTCCTGCAACATCTCGATGTGCGTGGAGCGGCCGACACCGTCGGTGCCTTCGATGGCGATG
>JBGPVY010000193.1:0-6013 GCA_041491905.1 Nitrospiraceae bacterium
ATCGGTCCGCACGTTCCAGGGACGTCCCTACATCAATATGACGCTGTTTCATTCCCTCATCACACAACTGCGGGGAGACCCCTCCTTGTTGGCGGAGCAGATGGGAGGGGAAATCCTTGCCAGGGTGCCGGAGGCTCACCCGCTCGGGTGGTTCGCGTTCGCCCGTGCCGGCGTCGTGATGATGGCCGAAATGAGAAAGGCGGTGCGCCATGGGCCGGCCTGGTTCGCATACATGAAAGCGATGGCGGCCGAACATCGCGCCGATCGGCTTCGGACTATCTCCGGCGAAGACATCGTCCTGCGCCTCGATGCCATCGGGCAATGGCTTGATGGACACGAACTGACGTTTGCCATTGCGGGAGGCGTGTCGCAGTGTTTGCAGGCGTTGGGCGGCTTGCTGCCTCGCTGGTTAGGCGAAGACTGGAGAGCATTGCTGAATGGGTCGCTGCAGGGGCAGGCGGCGGCGATCAGCGCACAACAAATTGTCCGTTTGGCGGAAGTAGCAGACATGGTTCGACGCGACCCTCAAGCGACTTCATGGTTCACCGCAGAGGGGTGGGACCCGATTGAGGTTCGTCGCAAACTTGAGGGGACTGAGGTTCTCCGTGCCTTCCACCGGTATCTCGAAGACTATGGCCATCGCGGGGTCGGTGAGTCGGACGTCATGTCGCCTCGGTTCGCGGATCGACCGGAGTTGTTGCTGGCGGTATTGCGAACACAGATTCTGGCTCCAACCAGTGCCACCCCGGCGGACATTCTTCAGCGCCAAACAGTGGTACGGGGACGGGCGCTTGCAGAGATTCGCGCCAGGTTTGGATGGCGATTCCATCGGTGGGCCATCTTTTCTTGGTGGTATCGCCGGCTATGCCGGTTCTTCGCCCTGCGGGAGGCGAACCGACATCATCTGATGTACTACTCGGCAGCGGGACGTAGTCTCCTGCTTCGCCTTGGCGAATGGCTGGTCGAACTGGGGCGAATTTCGTCGCGGGAGGATATTTTTTACTTCAAGATCGAAGAACGTGCCGACTTGTTAGCCGGAGGATCGACTGATTGGCGAGGGGTGATTCAGGCTCGCCGGGCCGAGCGAGACCGTTACGCCACGGTCAGCGTTCCAGACACGATTCAGGATTGGAAAGATGTGGCTTGCGGCACGGACGTATTCTCCGTTGGGGCTTCGGAAGGGATCTTCCACGGTATTCCCATCAGTGCGGGGCAGGTCGTGGGACCGGTTCGCTTCGTCCGATCGTTGGAGGATTGGAGCCAAGTCTGCCGTGGCGACATTCTTGTGGTCTCGGTCATCGACCCAGGCATGGCGCCGTTGTTTGGCGTGGTGGCGGGGCTGGTCGCCGAGATGGGCGGGACGCTGTCACACGGGGCGATTATTGCTCGCGAGTTCGGATTGCCGGCCGTTGCAAATGTGCCTGGCATTACCACCAGGCTCAAGGAAGGCGATCGAATCAGTTTGGATGCGGAGCGAGGAGAGATCATCGTTCAAGAGCGGGGAGGAGACATGTTTGCGAGATCGGAGCCATCCAGCAAATCATGATGCGATGTTGTAAGGCTGAACGTCTCTAGCCATATTGTGGTCTTGACCTTTCAAGGGGGTTTACGTATTCTTCAAAATCATTCTTTCCTCATCGCAGCACCCTACAACCTGGTCGAATATGGGTCGACGGCATGATGTGGACGATCACCCATGATTGACGGCACGGTCTTTGGTGCGGGGGTTCTCGTCGGAGGTCTCCTCGGCGCGCTGATCATCGGGTTCTGGATTGCATCCCGCGTACGCTCGAACGTGCAGGCACAATTGCTGGCTACCGGCGAACGGGCGCAGCGGGCAGAATCGCTGGCAGACGAATTGCGCCGACAGGCCCTACAAGATCGCCTCGATCTTGACCGGATCAGACAGGACCTTTCAGAGGCTTCCCAGGCCTGTGCGGTGGCGGAGACCAGGGCTGCGGAAGCCGCGCTCCATCTCAACGAACAAAAGACTCTGCTGGGCCAGGCCAGACAGGAATTGGCCGAGACCTTCCAAGCTCTCTCCGGCGAAGCCCTCAAACAGAACAACGAAGCCTTTCTGAACCTGGCACGCAGCTCATTCGAAACACTCCAAGCCGAGGCCAAGGGCGATCTCGCCCAGCGGCAACAGGCGATCGATAGTCTGGTTAAGCCCCTCCAAGATTCACTGCATCGATACGACGACCAACTCCGACAGCTGGAGCAATCGCGGCAAGCGGCCTATGGAGGCCTCGATCAGCATCTCAAGCTCCTGGCCGAGTCGCAGCAGCGGCTGCAATCGGAGACCGGCAACCTTGTGAAGGCGTTGCGCGCGCCGGCCATCCGCGGCCAATGGGGTGAGATCACGCTCAAGCGCGTGGCCGAGTTGGCCGGTATGGTGGCGCATTGCGATTTTTTCGAGCAGGAGTCCATCACGGTCGACGACGGACGGCTCCGTCCCGACATGGTGGTCCAGTTGCCGGGCGGGCGGCAAATCATCGTGGATGCCAAGACCGTGCTGGCAGGCTACCTGGATGCGCATGAAGCCTCGACCGAGGAGCAGCGTCTCGAAGGGATGCGCCGTCATGCCGCCCAAGTCCGGTCGCGCATGGATGAGTTGAGCCTGAAAGCCTATTGGAATCAATTCGCCCAGGCTCCGGAGTTTGTCGTGCTGTTCTTGCCGGGTGAACAGTTTCTTGGAGCCGCGCTGGAGCATGATCCACGACTCATTGAGGACGGATTCCTTCGAAGCGTGGTCCTTGCCACCCCCACGACGCTCATGGCGCTCTTACGGGCGGTCGCCTACGGGTGGCGGCAGGAGCAATTGACTGAGCATGCCGAGGAAGCCGGACGGTTGGGGAAGGATCTCTACGAACGGATGGCCGTGCTGACAGAGCATTTGAACGACGTCGGGCAATCGCTCGGGAAGAGCGTCATGGCCTACAACAAGGCGGTCGGGTCGCTGGAAACGAGAATCTTGCCGGCAGCTCGTCGATTCAAGGAGCTCGGAGTCTCGTCGGAGAAAGAGATTCCCATGTTGGGTCCGGTGGAACTGGTCTCGCGCAAGGCGTTGCCCTATGACAGCGAATAAGGAGCCCCTGATTGCCGACGAGCAGGCGATGGTAGAAGCCTTCCACCGGACTTTCGATATCGTCGTTAATCCAGTCCCGACGGTCGTGGACGGGCGGACGCGCGAACTTCGCGTAAAACTCATTCAGGAGGAATTCGATGAGTTGAAAGAGGCCCTCGCGGCAGAAGATCTTCCATCCATTGCCAAGGAGATGGCCGACCTCCTCTACGTTGTCTACGGCACGGCGGTGTCCTATGGCATCGACATGGATCCGGTCTTTCGAGAAGTCCATCGGTCCAACATGAGCAAAGTCGGTGGCTATACGCGCGAAGATGGGAAATGGGTGAAGCCGGCCACTTACTCGCCGGCGCTCATCGATCCGATTGTGACGGAACAGGGGCCGGTCCAGCGCGAGGTCCGTTCTGGTTCATGAGAGAATTGCATTGTCCGATTTGCGGGACTCCGTTCGTTCGTGTGACCTACCAGGAGGGTAGGTTCGAGCGCCTGTTGAGCCGCATCAATCTGTTTCCGTTTCGATGCCAGCTATGCACGAATCGCTTTCGTGCGTTCTATTCCGGTGCGCGGCACAATACGCAGGCGTTTGATCGGCGTCAGTACAGACGCCTTCCGGCCTCCATCGAGGCCCAGGTCTTCGACCACAAGCAGCAGCCACTGACCAACCAAATCACTGATATTTCGATGGATGGCTGCGCCCTGCAGACGACGGGGTTCCTGAGGGGGGCCTTTATCGAATTGGTCTTGAAGCCAACGGTGGAGGAGGAAACGATCCGTATAGAGACCGCGATGGTCTGTTCCGTTCGGCCGTCATCGATGGGTATCCGCTTTCTGGAGGTCCCACCGGAACATCACCGCCGTCTGGGTCAGGTCGTTCTCGGGCTCTTAGTCAGCCAAGGCCTTTATCCCACGCTCAACGTGTAGCGCGATTCTTTCCACCCGGCATTTTCACCAGCAGATTATCGATCAAGCGGATCGACCCGATCCGGACTGCGCCCAAGAGTACCGCACGAGCCGCGACGACGGACAGAGGTTCCAGACTGTCCGGATCGCAGACGGCCAGGTACTCAACATGAATGGTGGGTACCTGTTCGATGGTCTGCCGCATGATCCGCTCGATCGCAGCCACGTCGTTCATTCCACCAACGATCATCTGTCTACCGGCTCTGAGTGCCTGAGAGAGCAGGGGGGCAATCCGACGTTCGTCGGGGCTGAGATACACGTTGCGCGAACTCAAGGCCAGCCCATCCGGCTCTCTGACTGTCGGGTGCACACGAATCGTCACGCCGAAATTGAGATCGTTCACAAGTTGCTGAACCAGTGCTGCTTGTTGGTAATCTTTCTGACCGAACAAGGCGAGATGGGGTTGCACAATCCCGAAGAGTTTCGTCACCACTGTGGCGACGCCGGCGAAGTGATGAGGCCGGGCTTCGCCTTCCCATCGGCGCGCGAGCGCCGGCACCGTCACGGTCGTTTGGAAGCTCTCGGGAAACATGGCTAGGGCCGTGGGTTCAAAACAGACATCCACCCCTTCCTCGCGGCACAGTGCACGATCTCGGGCAATTGGGCGGGGATACGTGGATAAGTCTTCGGTTGGGCTGAACTGTGCCGGGTTCACGAAGATACTCACGACGAGAGCATCACATCGTAATCGTGCGGCTCGAATGAGGGAGCGATGGCCGTCATGCAGCGCACCCATCGTGGGCACGAACCCGATGGTCACACCTTCCCGGCGTAATCGTTCGCTCCATGCAGCCATGGATCGTGCGGTGCGGATAATCTTCATGAGCCTGGGGGCGGGCTGCAAGCAGGGCGTGAGCCATAGCGGGTCGAGGGCTGGGGAAACAGGAGACGGACCTCAGGCTGCTTCCCGACCTCGGCGAGCAACTGGCTGCTTGTGCGCTGGAGTGATGGATGCACGAACAGCGGATCGAGTTCGCTCAACGGCATGAGGACGAACCGGCGTTGGTGCAGGCGAGGATGCGGCACCACGAGATCCGGTTCGTTGATGATCCGTTGGCCGTAGAACAAGATGTCCAGATCGATGGTCCTGGGGCCTGATCGGTTCTCCTCATCCCGGCCGAGCGAGCGTTCGATCTCACGGAGTATATCCAAGAGGCTCTTCGGCGTGACATCCGTCTCAAGCTGTACGACGCCGTTCAAGAACCAGCCATCGCCAGGTTGGGCATGGTCGTTCACTGGCTCGGTTTCATAGAGCAGCGACACCCCCACGACTTGCGAGTGTGGCAGCAGGCTAAGCAACGTCACTGCACGGTCGCAGAAATCGACTCGATCGCCGACGTTCGAACCAAACCCGATGAAGACAGTCTCGCGCCCCATCTTTTCCTACTCTCCCCCCAAGGATTACCGTGGTGCATCGTGAGCCGAGGTGTCGAGGTGAGGGGTGACTGCGCGCGTCGAACGAGCACAGCTTTATCGTGCGCGTTCCGCGAGCAAACAACTCGCCTCGACACCTCGGCTCCAGTCTAGAACCCCGCTTTCTTAATACGCTCCACCGCCTCAGCCAATCGCTCTTTCGGCGTACACACGGTCATCCTGATATATCCTTCGCCCGGCGCGCCGAAACCGTTGCCCGGTGTCGTCACGATTCCGGCTTTCTCCAGCAAGTGAGCCGTGAAGGAAGCGGAGGTGTACCCCTTCGGCACCGCAACCCAGACGTAGAACGCAGCCGGTGGAGGATCCACCTCCAGTCCGAGATGTTTGAGGCCTGGGATGAGGGTGTCGCGCCGTTCCTGATAGATCTTGCGCAAGCCATCCGTCACAGAATCCTCCAGGCCGAGTGCGGTGATCCCAGCTTCCTGAATGGCCTGGAAACAGCCGGAGTCGAGGTTGCTCTTCACCTTGCCGAGTCCAGCCAAGACCTGCTTGTGCCCGACGGCAAACCCGATGCGCCAGCCGGTCATGTTGTAC
>JBGPVY010000094.1:0-9417 GCA_041491905.1 Nitrospiraceae bacterium
AGGCGCTCATCGTCGTCACACTCCCTGGTCGCCATACCATGACGGCCCGCAAGGAAGACAAGACGTTCGAAGAGGCCATCAGAACCGCCTTCGACACCATAGCCATCGAACTCCGCAAGCACCGCGAGAAGAGGGGTCGCACCGAGGTACGCACGTCTCCGATCCCGCCATTTCGAGGCGTGATCTGCAAACTGTTCCCGAAGGAGGGATACGGCTTCATCCTCAAGGAGGGCGGCGGCGAGGTGTACTTTCACAAGCACGCGCTGCAGGGTCTCACATTCGATGAATTGAGTGACGGCACTGACGTCGCGTTCAACCTTGAAGAGGGCGAGAAAGGCCCTCAGGCGACGACAGTCCATCGCCCATCCCCCATCGTCCCATAGCAGGGCAGTGGAAAACTATTTTGGAGCCTGGGAAACACAGGGTTGGGGCAAGCTACAGACAGTTCTATAGTAGAACCCGTAGGCTGTTCAAAAAGGCCGCCCAGCAAGGCCGCAGCGAGCGAAGAAGCGAGGCGTACGCTTCGGTACGTTGAGCCTCTGAGCGATGCGAGAACGCCGCTGGCGGACTTTTTCAGCATCCAGCTAGTGGACTAGGCCTTCCTCAACAACAAGCGTCAATATCATCTCCAGGCATTGGGTAGGATGCTGCATGCCAAGAAGGCACTCTGACCTCTTGAGAGATTAGGCACTTTCATGCGCTCATTTGCCCGAGTGACCTGCTACACTTGTAGAGATTCATCAGGGGGGAGTATGAGGAAGGGGTGTTTGGGCCGCACAATTCTGGCCTGTGCCTGTACGGTGGCCCTGGTTGGGGCCGAAGTGGGGCAGGCGCTCGCAGCTCAGAAGAAATCCAAGGAACAGACCCCGTCTGTCGTTCCGGCTATATCTCCAAAACCAGCACCTGAGCTAGCTCAGAAGGCTACGAGAGCTACCGCAAAAAAAACCGCTGTATCCACCGTTCCAGAGCAGCAGCCTGAAGTCCTTCATGGACAGGCCAAGCAGACCCCGACAGAGTCCAAGACGACAGGCCGGAAGGGCCACCGCCGGGTAAAAATCAACAAAAAGATCCCGTCGAAAGCCGTCGTGCAGCCAAGAACCGATCTCATGTACCACGGCATGCTGGAAAGCCCGCAGCGCTACGATCCTCGTCGGAATCATATTGGTGCAGGCGTTCCGGACCCGCACACTCCTGAATTGACCCACGACCATTTCCAAGAGCTCGATCGCAACCAGGATGGGACGATCGACCCAGTTGAACGGGCGTTTGGCCGGCTCGATATGGATCGCGATCTCCATGATCGCCAGCCACGATAGCTGGCTCTGCTACCTCCTTCGGTCCTCTGCATCCAATCACCGTCTCACGTCGTAGACCCATTAGCAAGCAAGCGTTTGCGTGTGGCAGAGTGTGGGCATTGTAAGACCATGGAACTTCGAACGACCGAAAAGCAGTCGGCTACATTGACAGCCAGAAACGGAGCCCCCATGATAAGCGAGCAAACCGACATGACGAACGACATGCCAGCTTCTGAAGCAAAGAGCGGATTGAGTGCCGGAAAGATTGCAATGGTCCTCGCGATCGGAATTGCGGTGGCCGCATTTTTCTACTTCGATCTGGGGCAGCTTCTCTCCTTGCAGGTGCTAAAGGACAATCGCGACTACCTACTGTCGTTCACCGAAACACATTCTGCCGTAGCCGCCGCGTTGTTTGTCCTGGCCTATGTGGCCGTGACGGGGCTTTCGCTTCCCGGCGCCGTGATTCTGACATTGGCCGGCGGGTTTCTCTTCGGGGCTGTGTTGGGCACGCTCTTCGTAAATCTGGGGGCGACGACGGGCGCGACGCTCGCGTTTCTGGTATCCCGCTATCTGCTGCGCGATTGGGTGGAACAAAAGTTTGGAAAGTGGCTGGGTCCGGTTCAGCAGGGCTTCTCGCAGAACGCGTTCGGTTATCTCATGACCCTCCGGCTGATTCCGCTCTTTCCGTTCTTTGTGGTGAATCTGGTATCCGGCCTGACTCGCATGAATGTCGGCACCTACGTCGTGGCGACGTCACTCGGGATTATCCCGGGTTCCTTCGTCTATGCCTACGCAGGCCGGCAACTCGGTACGATCAATTCTTTGAAAGACATTGCTTCCCCCGGAGTGATTGGAGCATTTGTATTGCTGGGGCTTCTGGCGCTTGTGCCGAACCTGTACAAGAAGTGGTCTGGGAAACCAGCATGACCGCTAGCCCACCTGCCTAGACGCCGGGCCAACCGCGTCCAGGCTTGTCGCAGCGGCGAATCTGCGATTGCAGCAGAAACGGTCATGAATAATGCGGGCAAACCCCGTAAAACGTGAGGCGTGAAACGTGAAACGTAGGCGAAAAGAGGGGGCATCACGATGGTTTCGCAGTCGGCAGAAGCGAGGATCGTTGTGATGAATCAACGTGAAGAGAGCCTCGTACTGCCGAACGACGAGCATAACCGCACGCTCGTCAGCAACGTACATCCCTCGAACTGGGTCAATCCCGAACCGGCTGGCCGCTACAATATTGTGGTCATTGGAGCTGGGACCGCGGGATTGATCACGGCCGTCATTGCCGCGAGTCTGGGGGCCAAAGTGGCCTTGATCGAAAAACATTTGATGGGTGGCGACTGCTTGAATGTCGGCTGTGTCCCCTCGAAAAGCATCATTCGCGCGGCAAGGGCTTGGGCCGATTTGCGGAAGGCCGAGGAGTTCGGCCTGCATATTCCTCCCGGGGTAAAGTACGACTTTGGCGCGGCGATGGCGCGCATGAGGAAGCTGCGGGCGCGGATCAGCCACAACGATTCAGTTCATCGCTATACGAAGCTGGGCGTGGACGTCTACATCGGCAGCGGACGCTTTACCGGTGCCGACACAATTCAAGTCGAAGGGCCGGCCGGCAATCGTACCCTCACCTTTGCGAAGGCGGTTGTCTGCACAGGAGCACGGGCGTCGGCGCCTCCTACGCCCGGATTGAAAGAGGCGGGCTATCTCACCAATGAAACGGTGTTCTCGCTGACGGAACTGCCGCCACGCATCGGGGTGATCGGCGCCGGTCCTATCGGCTGCGAGTTCGCGCAGGCGTTTGCCCGCTTCGGGAGCCAGGTCTACCTCATTGAAGCAATGCACGGCATCATGCCGAACGAAGACCGCGACGCAGCTGAGATCGTCGAGCAACACATGTTGCGTGATGGGGTTAAGGTGCTCTGCTGCGGGAAAGAGCTCAAGGTCAGCAGGACGGATAGCGGCAAGCAGCTCACAGTTGAGTCACATGGCCAGCAGTACGATGTGACGGTCGACGAGATTCTTGTCGGCGTCGGCCGTATCCCGAATGTCGAGGGAATTGGGTTTGAAGCGGTCGGTGTCGAGTACGACAAGAATGGGGTCAAGGTGAACGCACGGCTGCAGACGACGAATCCCAGGATTTTTGCGGCGGGCGATATTTGCTCGCGCGACAAATTTACCCACGCTGCCGATGCCATGGCGCAGATCGTTATTCAGAACGCCCTATTTCCACATCCCTTTGGCTTGGGCTATGCCAGCGTCGAATCTTTGATCATGCCGTGGTGTACCTTCACAGAGCCGGAAGTCGCGCATGTCGGGATGTATGAGAAGGATGCGAAGGAGAAAGGCATCGAGGTCGAAACCTACACCTACAAGCTCGACGAAGTCGATCGCGCGATTCTCGACGGCGAAGACGAAGGGTTCGCGCGTGTGCATATCCAGAAGGGCTCTGACAAGATCCTCGGCGCGACGATCGTGGCGGCCCACGCCGGCGACATAATCGGCGAGTTTTCAGTGGCGATGAAAGCCGGCGCCGGAGCGAAGACGATCGCCGGCACGATCCATCCCTATCCGACGCAAGCCGAGGTGAATAAGAAGGTCGTGAACCTCTGGCGCAAGGCACACTTTACCCCGCGCACGAAGGCCCTGCTGATGAAGTTGTTCGCGTGGATGCGAAGGGGATGAGGCGGGCGTGGGAGGGTGGACTGTTGATCTCCTGTGCTCGCGCAACGCGCGGCCTGAGAAGGCCCTCGTTGGACGCGCGCAGTAGGAGATCAATCAGGACACCCTTCTGTGAAGAGAATACAGGCAAGCTTGAAAGGATCACGTCGAGGGATAATGCATCGTTCAATGCGCGCAGTCGAAGTCGAACCACGCCTGCCCTCAAAAAGAGAAATGGTAGAATCCTGGTTGCGCCGGGTGTACTCCTAGCGGCGTGGCTGTTGATTGCTCCGGCATGCCTCTGGGCGCAGAGCGGGGCAGTTCTTGAGGTGGGAAAATTCTCAGCCAGTCAGGTCGGCACCGCGTTGCCCGATGGGTGGAAGCTGCTCACTTTTAGGAAGATACCAAAACATACCTCCTATGAAGTGGTGAAGGATGGAGGTGTGACGATCGTGAAGGCGGTGAGCAAGGCCTCGGCCTCTGGCCTGATCAAGCCGGTGGTGATCGATCCAATAGAATTCCCGATCGTCCGGTGGCGCTGGAAAATCGACAACGTGCTCCAGCGTAGCGACGTGGCACTCAAGGAGGGCGATGACTATCCGGCCCGGCTCTACATCACCTTTGAATATGATCCCGACAGAGTCAGCTTTGGCAAGAAGCTCAAGTTCAAAGTCGGGCAGGCTCTGTTCGGCGATATTCCAATCGCCGCCTTGAACTATATCTGGGAAACGAAGACGCCTGTCGGCACGATCGTCGAGAATGCCTATACCGATTTTGCCAAGATGGTGATCGTCGAGAGCGGAACTCAGAAAGTGGGCATGTGGATTGACGAAGAGCGGAATATATACGAAGACTACAAGAAAGCGTTCGGGGAGGAACCGCCGATGATCAACGGTGTCGCGATCATGAGCGATACGGACAATACCAAGGAACAGGCCACGGCCTATTACGGCGACATTGTCTTTCAGAAATCGGTGAAGGCGTCGTCTCGATGACAGTGTGCCGCATGGTGGCTCATAATGAACGGGCTGACCTGTTCAGGGTCAGCCCGTTCATGGACACCGCCGTGCGTGAGGTGGGTGCGCGGATTCGAAATGGGGGTTACTGAATAGAATTTACGAAGCCGCCTCAGAAACTCAACCGTCCCGAGCGCTCCGATCAATCCGGCAGCGGGTGACCGGTAGAGGTGGCGCCGCTTTCCCTCCTTATCCGAACGAGCAAATCCTGCAAAGAGTGGACGTATCTGGAGTTGCCTGCTAGAAAGGGCGGAGGAGCTGTGCGCTTGTCCCGCGTTGGTTGTTCTGTCAACCGGGATCCGTCACAGATGTTGTAGAAGGCAAGAGGATCTAACTTGCATATTTGAGGGAGGCGACGATGAAGAAGATGCTGCTCGCAGCCAGTGGGATGATGTTGTTGATGACTGGGATGACCTTTGCCGAGGCCGAAACGCCTGTGATCGATCAGCGGCAAACGAATCAGGAACAGCGGATCGATCAGGGGATTGCGAGTGGGCAGCTGAACGAGCGAGAAGCAAACCGGCTGAATAAGCAACAGGAACACATCAACAAGATGGAAGATAGGGCAAAGTCCGATGGCGTCATCACGAAAAAGGAGCGGGCCAGGATTGGCGCGGCACAAGCACGCGCGTCCCGCCATATCGCGCGCGAGAAGCACGATCGCCAGGGGAAACGGCACCGGTAATTCGAAGCTGTGTGGGGACTAAACGGGGCGCTTGGGATTGCATCCTGAGCGCCCCTGCTTGTTGATGAGGATCGTTGTTTCTCATCGAGAAGGAGGTTGCTACAATGGCGTGCCATGAAGCATCGTATGACCCACAACGATCTGTTGCGTCGTTTCCCTCAGGAGCGTCGTTCTCTTCTTCGTGAGCTTGGGAGCCTCGCGGATGAGGGTGGGGTGTCTTTGTACCTCGTCGGCGGAGTCGTCCGCGATCTTTTGCTGAAGCGGGAGAACTTGGATCTCGATCTCACGGTGGAGGGAAATGGGATCGCCTTCGCGCGGCTGGTGGCCGACCGGTATGGGGCAGGGCTGGCAGTATTTGAACGGTTTGCGACGTCGCGGCTGGTCTTCCAGGACGGGCTCAAGATGGATATCGCAACGACCAGGCGAGAGTCCTATGCGCAGCCCGCTATCCTGCCGACGGTTCAACCGGCGTCGATTGAAGAGGATCTCTCCCGGCGGGACTTCACGATCAATGCCATAGCAGTACAACTCAATCCGCGGCAGTTCGGTCGCTTGCTCGACCCCTATGGAGGGCAGCCCGATCTTCGTGCGCGCACGATCCGCGTACTGCATGCGGGCAGTTTCCAGGACGATCCCACGCGCATTTTCAGAGCGATCCGGTTCGAACAACGGTTCGGTTTCCGCCTTGCGCGCACCTCAGTGCGCCTGCTCGTGCAAGCGGCCTCCACGAATCTGATCCAGCAACTCTCCGGTCCGCGATTGAAGAACGAAATCCTGTTGCTGTTTGCCGAGCACGATCCTGTGCGCGCGATTACGCGGCTGGCCCAGTTGAAGTTGCTCTGCTTTCTCCATCGCCGTCTGTGCTACACGAAGAAGGTGAAGCGAGTGGTCACTGCCGTTCCCAAGGCGCTCGCCTGGTGGGCGCGTCGATTCCCGAATTCTGTGATCGACAGGCCGATCGTCTATCTCATGGCGTTGTCGACTGAGTCCAGCGCGGTCGTGGTGGCTGCGATGATCCGGCGGTTAGCGCTTACACGAGAGCAGGCCAAGAACGTGAGTGCTGGAGGAAGTCTGGTCGATCGCGCGCTGAAGAGACTCACCAATAGAGGGACCGTACGGCCATCGCAGGCGTACCGCCTCTTGGCAGATTTCTCGGACGAGGCGCTCGTGCTGCTTCTGGCGAAGCAGGTAAGCGCGCAGCACGGGGTGCGAGTGAGTCTGCTGAAACGACACCTTGTGGCGTATGCGAAGAACAGGGCGATCAAGACGGCACTGACGGGACGGGATCTTCAGGCCATGGGGCTGAAGCCAGGACCGCAGTACAAGATTATCTTGGGGAAATTATTGGACGCGCGCATTGATGGAATGATTACAACCGAAGCGGAGGAACGCACATTTGTTCAGAAGCGACTCGGCCTAGCAGGCTAGGGATAAACTATTTCGGCGTAGCGAACTTCGATATGGGCTGCACGTCTTGGACAAAGAGAGAATACCTCCGCAGGATGCTCAAAAAGGCCGTCCAGCGCGGCCGCAGCGAGCGAGGAGGCGAGGCGTACCCTTGCGGTACGTCGAGTCTCTAAGCGATGCGAGAACAAAGCTGGCGGACTTTTTCAGCATCCTGCTAATTCAGCGAGGTGATGGACAGAGCCACTTCATTCGGCAGCAAGAGCGTCACGTTTGCCTGATGCGTGGGGTCTGGTTGAATGAGGGCAAACAACGGCACCGGCTGAGGCACCCTGCTCGGCGGCAAGGCCAGCAGGGCCGGAAAGTCGAGCAGGGGAGACACCGTCGTTAGACTGGCCAGGCGCAGACGAAAGGCCAGCAGAATGTCGCGCAACCTGCTGGTTTGATCTTCTTCTGGGAGTGATCGGTTCGTGACAATTCCCACTTCCCAGAGTGGTCGGGTGATCGTGACAGGGAACGTGATGCCGAGTTGTAAGGCGGTCGGCGTCACGTCGATTAAGATCCCGGCCTGAATCGCCGCTTCTCGGTCGAGAATGGTTGGAGTTATCACAGTCCCCTCCACCAACTCTTGCCCACTGACCCGTTCTTGCGCGAGAGGCTCTTGAGGCTGGAGAGGCTCGCTCTGCGCGGAAGGAGCCTTCGCGGACTCTTCGACATTGGAAGGAGTGGAAATCGCGACGTCCATGTGAGGCATGGCCTTCACGATACCGTCGTAAACCGCTCGGGCTGAAGCAGACCATGCCTCATTGAATGGGTGGCCTGCGAAGGCCGCGTCGGCCGCCTTCTTTTCATCATGCGATAGGGATTTGGGGGTTGGATTTTCTTCCATAGGCGACCAGATAAGTCGGAGATAGGGGAAGTCAAGGCCAGGCAAAGGGGTTGAAAAACTGTTTATTCCGGCAGCGGTTTGCCCCTGGTCTCCGGTGCAAAGATTAAGACCACTAATCCTACCAGATAGATCGATGCTACCGTGCTTGCGGCTCGCCCAAAGCTGCCGAGTTCCGTCACCAGCCAGCCGGTGAGAAATGGCGAAGCGGATGCCAGCACACGCCCGGCATTGAAGCAGAAACCTGCACCTGTGGCTCGTAGCCTGGTGGGATAAAGTTCGGGGAGATAGATCGGAAATCCGCTGAAAATACCGTTGTTGAAAAATCCCAGCAGCGGCAACAACATCAAGACGCCGGCATAGGTCGTCGGCAGCAGGTACGTGATCGGCAGCATCACGAGGCTTCCGAGGCACATAAGGGCAAACACCGCGCGCCGTCCAAATCGATCCGCCAGCGGTCCAAACCCTAAATAGCCGAAGAGGGCTCCCCCGTTGAGAGCCATGATGGCATAGCTCACAGAGGCCGACAGGGTGGCGGCATCGGAGCCCTTGAGATCTGGCAGCTCGCGGATGAGCGTGGGCGCCCAGTTTGTCGCCCCCCACAAACCAAAGACGGCGACGAACGCCAGCGCGGAGCCTACGATGGTTGATCGGCTTAAGGGGGGATGAAAGATATCGGTCATATGTGAAGGGCTGATCGTCGTGTCCCGGTCGTGGGCCTTGGCCCAACGGTCCGGCTCCTTCACATGCCAGCGGACCAGCAACGACACAAAGGCCGGGAGCACGCCGATCACAAACATCACCCGCCAACCATAGCCCTTCAACAATAAATTGAACGACGCAGCAAGGAAGAACCCGACCGCCCAGGCCGATTGCAGTATGCCGGCAGCCTTCGCTCGTTTCTCTTCCGGCCAGGTTTCAGCAACGAGTGCCGCGCCAGCCGCCCATTCCCCTCCGATTCCCAAGGCCGTGAGAAAGCGATAGATGGCCAGGTGCCACCAGTCCTGCGACAGCGCGGCGAGTCCGGTGAAGATCGCATAGATCAGGATCGTGATGATGAGGGTCTTGGTGCGACCAAGATGGTCCGCCACCACGCCGAAGAAAATCCCGCCGATGGCCCAGCCGATGAGAAAGATGGAGAAGATGATCCCCCCGTACCAGCCGATCTGCTCAGAAGAGACGGTTCCGCCGGGGGACTGGAGTAAATCATGCAGCGCCGGGTGGAGGACAATTGCGTAGATCGTCGCGTCCATCGCATCGAATACCCAGCCAAGCCATGCGATGAACAGGACCAGCCACTGGTATCGTGAAATGCCGTGCCACCATGACTTTGCTATCGCCACATCAGCCTCTCTAGCAGGATGTCGAAACAGTCCGACAGCAAAAGAAGACCGTTATCTGGTTTATTTGGTTTGTCTCGTTTGTTTGGTTAAACAAGACCAACTAGATGAACAAAACAAACCAGATGAACCAGAT
>JBGPVY010000332.1:0-2686 GCA_041491905.1 Nitrospiraceae bacterium
CATGATGCAGTTGGGGTTGAATCCTTGCGCTTTCAAAGTCTCGATACTCCCCAGGACTTCGCCCTTCGTCAAGTCGATCACCGTGATGGACCCATCGCTCAGGCCTTCCAAATTGAGCAGGCTATTTTGGACGAACAGATACCGTTCATCGGGCGACAGGACACTATGATGGGCGCCTGGAGCGGCGGGAATGGCTTGAAGAAACTTCGGCTGTCGCGGATCGGTATTGTCATATAGATTGACAAACCCCGGCTTGGCCGTGGTGACGTACAAGCGGTCCCCCTTCGCGTTATAGAGCATTTCCAACGGCATCCCTTGTTCCCTTGCGCCGAAGTCGTCCACCTGATAAAAGGAAAACGACTGGGTCTTCGGATCCCAGATCCCGGCCCACAGCGTCGCTTCCATCATATTGGTAATGTGCACCACCGGCGGATTCGCCTTCGGGGCAAACATGATTTCGACAGGGGCGGCCTTGGCGGGAGACGGTTTCGATGATACTTTGTGCGTCGACAGCACCTTCCCGGTACTGGCCTCCAACACCGTGACCGTCTCACCCGCCTCCGCCATATTATCCGGCTTGACGGTGCTGGTGATGAGAACCCGATCAATGCCATTGTGAATCGCAATGCCGTGCGGATTCAGGATAAAGGCCGCTGCCGGTTCAGCCGCCCGGACGGTTTTGATCGGCGTATCTTTCACGGCATCACCCATGATCACCGTGCTCGAGCCCATACAGGTGAGGTACCAGGTCCGGTTATCTTCCGACACCACCAGGTCTTCCAAGACCTGGCAGTCCGGTACAGGAATGGCGCGCAGCCGATAGGGGAAGCGGGTGAGGTCGACGACGTGCAAGAGGCTTTTCCCTAAGGCCGTGATGTAGGCTTTCGTCCGATCGCGGTTGAAGAAGATGTGGTGCGCGACGAGGTCGGGCGGAAGCGGAATCTCCATCAGGATTTTCCCGAAGTCCGCAGACTCGGGATCAATGTCCATGATCGCGATCGCTTCTCGTCTCACCGGCTGGTCCGGCTTACTCTCATAGTTGAGGAGCGCAAGAATTTCCGCCGAGGCCAGAGAAGTGCATGAGAGAAGCAGCCCCAAGGTCAAGGAGAGGAGTCGGAATGGTTTCATAGTAGCCTCCTTCGGATTGCGAATGTCAGAAAAAATACTCCTTTCACAGGGTCTAAGCAACGGGCGAACATCGAGACTGATCTACTGCGCCCTGTGTCGTCATGAGGCGGCAACAGCTCCGGGGCACATCCGCCTTCCGGCTACGTGCAGAGAATCTGCATTCATAAATTCTCACCCAACCGACCCCACTCAGAGCTCATAACTCCCCCCAAAACCAGATATTGTCTCTGTCTTTTCTGCTCCTCCAACCAGATAGACAAGCAGTTTCCCCCGCTCGTCTCGCCGTCTTGGCTGTCACGCAAGTCTCGCTCTTAGCTATCAGCGTCAGCCATCCGATCCCCTCCTCACTCCTCACACCCCTTGTCTCTGACCTCTCGCCTTCCCCCGTCGCCATCAGCTCGTTGCCGCTCCTTGATCGGTGAGGGGAGGCTTGACAGTACGGCGGGACTGCGGTAATTACAACGTGGTCACGCGCCTGGAAGGAACGGAGCAGACATGAAAGTAAACGTGATTCGTATCGGCAACTCTCGGGGGATTCGTATCCCCAAAACGATCTTGAATCAGTGCCGGGTCACGAATGCGATGGAATTAGAAGTTCAAGGCAATCAGCTGCTCCTCCGCCCCACGACAGGTCCGCGAGCCGGGTGGGATGACGCCTTCCGCCGGATGCGCGCGCACGGCGACGACCAACTCCTCGAACAGGAAACAGCGGCTGCCACACGCTGGGATCGTACGGAATGGCAGTGGTAGTCTCCCGGTTTGAAGTGTACCTCGTCCGCCTAGATCCGACCCAGGGTCACGAAATCCGCAAGACGCGTCCCGCCCTCATCATCTCGCCCGATGAGATGAATCGCCACATCGAGACCGTGAATGTGGCCCCCATGACCACCAAGGGACGGCCCTATCCGACCCGCGTTCCGGTCAAGTTCCAGGGAAAGGCCGGACAGGTCGTGCTCGACCAGCTCCGCACAGTGGACAAATCCCGGTTGGTCAAGCGACTGGGGCGACTGAGCCAGACGACAACGACGCGCGTCCTTGCGCTCCTTGCCGAGATGTTTGCCCCATAGCCATCAGCTCCCAGCTAGTCCCGCTCGTCTCGCCAGTCCCGCTCGTCGCACTCTTCTCGCCCTCTGCCCAACAGACCAGATAGATCCCCTCAGTCCCCGTTACTCAGTCCTTCCAATCGCCATCCGCTCTCAGCCATCGGCTCCGGGTGCCGGCAGTCCCTCCTCGCCCGCGGTGGACTCATAACTTGACTCATACTTGACTCATCGTTTACCCTGAATACCATGCCGTATCAGCCGGAATTTACCGTTTCCTCCCGAGTCGTCGGCGAACTCGAAACGATCGCCGTGTTACGGGAACGAATTCTGGCGGCTACCGTTCAGGTTCCCTGGATGCCCAGCCTCCAACGCGACGCACGAGTGCGGAACACCCATAGTTCCACAGCGATTGAAGGCAATCCCTTGACGCTGGAGCAGGTCCGGCTCATCGAGGAAGGGCATGGACTGTCTGCCGAACCACCTCGCGCAAAACGGGAAGTTCTGAATTATCTCGC
>JBGPVY010000329.1:0-2732 GCA_041491905.1 Nitrospiraceae bacterium
AGCCGTCGCGGGCTGGAACTGTTCCTGACCGTCAGCTTTGAGCTTGTACGGCGCCCGGCCCAAGCCGATCGCCGACGGTGAGAGCTTCTGCAGCTCGCGGAATTCGGCGGAGCCGACCAGCTCGTGCGTCACGGCAAAGCTATGGGTGACCCCGTTGGCATGCAGCCGGCAGGTGACTTTGTTCGATTGATGTTCTTCGTCCTCGACGATATCCAACGTCGATGTGATCTTCGGGTAGACCACCGCGAGGGTTTTCTTCACGTTGGCCACAACCTTCTTAAGGGCCGCCTGATCCTTGAGGTGCTCGCGATCGAGTCCCGGCTCATTCACAAACGCCCGCACCATGCTGGCCTCGTGCGGTTTCTTGTTGAGCCGGCCAAGCAACGTCTCGAAGGCGATCAGCTTCTTGAGGATGGGCAGGAGCCGCCGTCCTGTGACATATCCTTGGACCCCTTCCATGTACATTTCCACATCCTCGACGGCAATATCGGCCAGATGCTCGTTCAACGCCATTTCATCTTTGAGATACCGTTCCGTCTTGCTCTTCTTCACTTTGAAGAGCGGCGGCTGCGCAATATAGATATAGCCCCGCTCGAGCAACTCCGGCATCTGCCTGAAAAAGAACGTGAGGAGCAGGGTCCGGATATGGCTGCCGTCCACGTCGGCGTCCGTCATGAGAATGATCTTATGGTACCGAGCCTTGCTGATGTCGAACGAGTCCTTGTCGGCCTTTTCGCCCTCTTCGCGCTTGCGGCCGATGCCGGTTCCGAGCGCCAGGATCAACGTCCGGATCTCGTCGCTCGAGAGCATTTTGTCGAAGCGCGCCTTCTCGACGTTGAGGATCTTGCCCTTGAGCGGCAGAATCGCCTGAAACTTGCGGTCGCGTCCCTGCTTCGCGGAACCGCCGGCCGAATCACCCTCGACGATATATAGCTCGCTCAACGCCGGATCTTTCTCCGCACAGTCGGCCAGCTTGCCGGGAAGCGATCCCCCATCAAGCGCGCTCTTGCGCCGGATCAATTCCTTTGCCTTCCGCGCTGCCTCACGAGCACGAGCCGCGTCGATCGCTTTCCCGATGACCTTTCGCGCCACCATCGGGTTCTCTTCAAAATAGGTCCCGAGTGCGTCGTTGACCGCGGATTCGACGATGCCTTTCACCTCACTATTGCCCAGCTTGGCTTTCGTCTGACCTTCGAACTGAGGATTCCGGACCTTGACGCTGACGACGGCGGTGAGCCCTTCACGGACATCGTCACCGGTGAGCGATTCGGTGTCTTTCTTGAGTAAGTCGTTGGCGTTCGCGTAGGTGTTAATCGTACGTGTGAGCGCAGCCTTGAAGCCCACCAAGTGCGTGCCGCCCTCCTTGGTATTGATGTTGTTCGCAAAGGAAAACAGGTTTTCGGAGTAGCTGTCGTTGTATTGAAGCGCGACCTCAAGTACCATCTCCTGCTTCTCAACCTGCACGTAAATAGGCTTGTGCAGCGGCGTCTTGGCTTCGTTCAGATGCTCGACGAACGACACGATTCCACCCTTGTACTTGAATACTTGCTCTTTGACCGGTTCTTTCCGCTCATCTTTGAGTGTGATCTCGAGTCCCTTGTTCAAAAAGGCGAGCTCGCGCAGTCGCTGCGCCAGCACATCGAAGCTGAAGTCGAGTGTCTCGAAAATCTGCCCGTCGGACTTGAACGTGACTGTCGTGCCGCGGCGCTTGGTTTTACCCGTCATCTTTAGCGGGGCCGTCGCCTTGCCGCGTTCGTAGCGCTGCTCGAACACCTGGCCGTCCTGCCAAATTTCCAACTCGAGCCATTCAGAGAGAGCGTTGACCACCGAGATCCCGACGCCGTGGAGCCCGCCGGACACTGTATAGGCGCCCTGTTCGAACTTGCCTCCCGCGTGCAAGACCGTCAGCGCGACTTCGGCGGCAGACTTCTTTTGCGTGGAATGCATCCCGGTAGGAATGCCGCGCCCGTTATCCACGACCGTGACGCTGTCGTCGATGTGGATCGTCACCTCGATGGTCTCACCGAATCCCGCCATATGTTCATCGACACTGTTGTCGACGACTTCATAGACGAGGTGATGGAGGCCGTCCACACCGGTGCTGCCGATGTACATCGCGGGCCGCTTCCGCACGGCGTCCAGGCCTTCCAATACTTTGATTTGATCCGCGCCGTAGCTGTCGGATTTCGGTGTGGTCTCGGTGTCGTTACTGGCCATCAAGCTCCCATTTCAATACCGCCATCGGCTCTCTGCCTTCAGCCGTCAACGATCTACCTGACAGCTGACCGCTGATTGCTGGGCCCAGCTAGATTTTGATCGGCATGACCACGCACTTGAACCCGGGACTGTCTGACTCCTGGATCAAACAGGGGCTCAGCGGATTATCCATTTGCAGAGAGATCGTCTCTCCGTCCATCACCCCGAGGACATCCAGCAAGTAGCGGGCGTTGAACCCTGTGTTCAAGGCTTCTCCCTCGTACCGTGCCGCAAGCTCTTCGGTCGCTTCCCCAAAATCAGGATTGCTGGAGAACAGCGTCATCTGTCCGGAGACAAACGACACCTTCACTGCGCTCGCCTTATCACGGGACAGCACGGAGACACGCCGAAGCGCACTTTCAAACTCGCTGCGATTGACCCCGATTTTCCCGCCGCTCTCTTTCGGAATCACTTGCTGATAATTCGGGTAGTTCCCTTCCATGAGCCGCGAGGTCAGCAGCAGCCCGCTCTTCCGG
>JBGPVY010000242.1:0-4525 GCA_041491905.1 Nitrospiraceae bacterium
CCTACGTCGCCGAGGTCGTGACCCAACTAAGGGCTGCGGGGTTCCGCGCTGAGGCAGACCTTCGGAATGAAAAAATTGGGCTCAAAATTCGAGAAGCGGAGAAGGCGAAGGTGCCTTTTATGTTTGTGGTTGGCGACCGAGAAGTGCAGAGTGGGACTCTGGCCATACGGGGCCGGAGCGGGGCCAACCTCGGCAGTATGACCGTCGTGGGAGCGCTCGACCTGCTCCGTGCGGACCTCAAAAGCCGGCAGGGCAGCAACATTCACTAACATAATAAGAGGTGTCCTATCGTCCCTAAACTACGAGTTAACCGGGAAATCAGGGTGCGCGAAGTCCGGGTGATCGGTCCAGAGAGCGAACAGCTCGGCATTCTCCTCACGGCGGATGCGTTCAAACAGGCCCAAGAAAATGGCTACGACCTTGTCGAGGTCGCGCCCACGTCCGTGCCTCCCGTGTGCCGCATTATGGACTACGGGAAATACAAGTTCGAGCTGAGCAAAAAGGACCACCAGAACCGGCGCCATCAAAAGTCGACACAGGTGAAGGAAATTAAGTTGCGCCCTCGGACAGATAAGCATGACTTGGAGATCAAGATCCGACAGATTAAGGGGTTTCTGGCTGATGGTAACAAGACCAAAGTCCTCTTGACGTACCGCGGTCGTGAGATGGCGAATCAGGAGATGGGCCGGACACTCATGAATACGGTCATCGCAGAGTTGGGAGAGGCAGGCACGATCGAGTATGCCCCACGCATGGAAGGGCGGAGCTTGATCATGATCGTGGCCCCGAAGTAAGTGGGTCGGCCCGAACACTATTAACCAAAGGAATCACCGATCATGAAAAGGAAAATGAAAACGCATAGTGGAGCCAAAAAGCGGTTTACCCGCACCGGCTCTGGAAAATTGGTCAGGCGAAAGGCGGGGAAACGCCATATCCTCACCAGCAAGACACAGGATCGAAAGCGCCGATTAAGCGGCACGGTTCTCGTGGATAAGACCAAGATTCAGGCACTCGATCGCTTATTGCCCTACAGCTAAATTAGAATGCACGTATCGCGTTAACCAAAGGGAGTACTGACTCATGCCTCGCGCAAAAGGTGGCCCCAAAACAAGACATCGGCGGAAGAAGCGGCTGAAACTGGCCAAAGGACAGTATGGAGGGAAGAGCCGGCTGTTCCGCACCGCAACAGAATCAGTCGATAAGGGTCAGGCATACGCCTATACCGGACGGAAAAATCGGAAACGGGATTTCCGCGTGTTGTGGATTGCGCGCATCAATGCGGCAGTTCGGGCGCATGGACTGACCTATGGCCGGTTTATCGACGCCCTGAAGAAGGCCAATATCCTCTTGGACCGGAAGGTCTTATCCGATATGGCGATCAAGGATGCCACGGGGTTTGAGCACTTGGTCGGTCTTGCCAAACAGCACCTCGCCCCTACCGGGGCGTAATGCGTGAAGCGTCGTTCGTGAAGCGTGAAGCGCAGGACGGAAAGAGTGTGTCTCTATCGGTGCATGCGAGATACGCTTCACGAGGAACGCGCTTTCGGCGATTTCGCGACGTACCGCCATGAATAATGCGGGCTAGAAGAATTGGTTGAAGTAGAACGTAAGTCTTGAGGAATGCGCCGCCGGCGTACGCCTCAAGACCGTTCGGCTAGTTCTGTCAGATCGACTTCGAACGCAACAGCCGGAACACTAATCTGCCATCGTTCGAGAACTTCCGGGTGTAGTTCCCCAATCACACCGACCTGTTTCCCTTCAGACACAATACTCCCCACTCGTCCAGCGAGAAATGAAGGATGCTGGATCGGTTCCAGGCTGTACACTTGGTTCACATAGTAAAACAACGTGTCCAGGCAGGAGTGGGCCTCGGAGAAATGCGCATCGGCATGGGCGATCATCCCGCCGAGCACTGTCACAGTGCGCGACCCGATGGACTCCGTGGGATCGGGACATGCCACTTCGCCGGCCTCGAATATCCGATGGGGATAAAATGCCCGGTTCGATGCAGCTTCCACGCGAAGCAACGACGGAAGCATCCATTGCCGAAGGGCGGAGAAGTTCTGGGACATCACATTATCCACCTCGACAAGTTTCCCCCACTCGGTCCCTTCCAATCGCATCGCATCACGCAGATCCTGGGGCGAACCGAGAATGTTGGAAATGATTTCTTGGAAACCCATGCCGACCATGAGGGCTCTCACACGGTCGGAGACCTCCTCGATGCGCGACAATCCACCGACCGTGAACTGCGAGGGCATCACCGGCAAAAAGTCGCTGTACCCGCGACTGATCGCGACATCTTCGACGACGTCCATCGCGTGCATCAGATCCTGCCGATAGAGCGGAGGCGTCACCGTCACCGCTTTACCTCTGGTCATCACCTCATAGCCGTAAGCTGTTAGGGCCTTCGCTACTTCGTGGACGCCGAGCGCCTGCCCAAGGGCCTGTTCGATCATGCTGACGGGAAGCTTCCATGACTTCCCTAGATCTTGGGGAGTCATGACCGCCTTGCCGAGAGCTGTCTTATAGGAATACCGTACTTCGATCGGCTCAATAACAGCGCCACGATCCGCCAGATTCGCTGCAAAGATGTTGAGGGTCAGAACGACCATCGTGAGGTCAGTGCCAGTCACCTCGACGAATAGGGCGTCGTCTCCCACCCGCACTTCTCCGACTTCACGGCTATTGATGATCGGCGGAAAGGAGAGGGCCTGTCGCTTCGCATCGCGCAGGAAGGGCAGGCGATCATGTCCCGCGAGAATCCCGCCGAACTCCAGACCCTTGGGATGGACGAGCAGCATTTCCCCCAGCGTCATGACCGTATCCATGCCCAACGGCGTGAAGGAAACTTCGTCCGACTTCACCAAATCATAGGTGACAGGAAACTCGATCGCCGCGAGCCGATAGAGTCCGATCGACACGGTCCGGCGTTTACGGCCGAACATCTCGTCGAGTTTTTCTTGTGTCTGAATCAGCTGAGCGAGGCCCTCCTGGGTCACGCGGTAGCCTGTCGCGGTACAGGCCGCCACGTAGGGCCTGATCTCCTCCAGGCCGGGAGCCACGTTCAATCGCTTTGGCGATTTCGATGGGGTCGTGAGAAAGTTGTACCTCGCGAGGGAACCCTGCCGCTTCACCCGAATCTGCCGGGCGATCCCTTCGCAGCACCAGAGATCGGGACGATTGCTATCTTGCAGCTCAATTCGCAGTTCGCCGGTGTCGGGATTCTGCCCCCTCAACTCACCCTTCACGAGCATCAACGACTCTTCGAGTTGCTCCATGGTGATCGGTTGGCGAGCCTCGCCTGGCGCTGCGAGCAATCCCTCGAGATCCTGCTTGAAAATAGTAATCGTGGGCATGTGAACCCTAGAAGGCTGTGGAAAAATTTTGCTGACGAGCCAAGGCTTCACTCGTCCGCACATCTGGAACAACGGAAAAACACCGCGCAGGATGCTCAAAATGGCCGGACTTCTCACCCGCCCAACCCTGGCGCGCCAAGACGCGCCTTTTCCCAAGCAAGGCCGAGGCGAGAATGAAGCTGGCGGACTTTTTCAGCATCCTGCTAGAAGGCCCCCCTGGTGGAGCGAATCAGATCAAGATTGTCGGTGAACAACTCACGAATATCGTGAATGCCGAGCGCCACCATCGCCATGCGATCGAGCCCCAACCCCCACGCAATCACCGGAACGGTCACGCCCAGCGGAAGGGTGACTTCAGGACGGAACAACCCGGCTCCACCAAGCTCCATCCATCCGAGCCTCGGATGGCGCACATGCAGCTCGACCGACGGTTCGGTGAAAGGAAAGTAGGCTGGGAGAAATTTGACTTCCTTCGCCTGCGCCACTTCACGGGCAAAGAGATTCAGCAGGCCGAGCAACGTGCGAAAGTTGATGTCTTCGCCGAGCACGATCCCTTCTACCTGAAAGAAATCGGTCGCGTGCGTGGCATCCACTTGATCGTAGCGGAAACAACGGGCGATGGAAAAATATTTTCCCGGCACCGCTGGTTGTGCCGCCAACGTGCGGGCCGAGACGGCCGTCCCCTGGCTCCGCAAGACCAGCCGGCGCGCGCGCTCCGCATTGAAGGGATAGTTCCAACCGGTTGAACCGGTTTCACCGCCATTCTGGTGCGCTTGCGTGACTCGGGACAAGAACGGTTCCGCAATCGACGAGGCATGAGTCGGTTCCTTGACGAAGTAGACATCATGGATGTCACGTGCCGGATGGAATTGCGGCATGAAGAGGGCGTCCATGTTCCAGAATTCTGTCTCTACAAGCGAGCCCCGCATTTCCTGGAATCCCATGCTCACGAGTTTCGTCTTCACGGTATCGAGAAACTCGCGATACGGATGCCGCTTGCCCGGCGCAATCCTTGGCGCGCGAAGACTGATCGTGTATTTACGGAAGCGCTTCATCCGCCAGTTCCCGTCTTTCAACAGTTCGGGCGTCAGCTGGGAAACCTCTTCCGCGGTCCCCTGCCGAGAGAGCTGCTGGGCGGCCTCGATACCGGCTACCGAAAGCTTGAG
>JBGPVY010000252.1:0-4169 GCA_041491905.1 Nitrospiraceae bacterium
AGAATGCTCTGGCCGAGTACCGGCGCCACCATGTCGGGAAACAGGGTCAGGATGTCACACCGCATGGCGATCCTCAACCAAGTCGTCAATCCCGCGAACCATCATCCGGCGGCGCGCGAGATCCACCGAGGTCACAAAGCTCTTCGCGGCCGGAATGAGGACTTCCTTCGTCCCCTTGCGAACGACGAAGATGTGATTCTCCGATATCTCCAAAATCGTCTCAAGCACACCGACCTCATCGCCCCGTTCATTCTCGACCGTCATCCCAATGAGATCACATTCAAAATAGACATCCTCGGACAACATCGCCGCTGGGCGACGTGGCACTTGAATCAATCCCCCGCGCAGCATACCGGCTTCCTCCGGCGTCGTCACACCCGCAAGACCCATGATATAGGTCAAGCCGGCGCGCCGAACATGAGTCACGGTCCTGTCGACCATCTGTCCCGTCGGCTCCAAGACCTGAACCTGCTTTAGCTGATCCAGCCGTCCAGGCACATCGCTCAACGATCGCACCTTGAACTCGCCCCGCACGCCAAAGGGGCGCTCGATCTTGCCAATCGTCACAAGATCTGCCTGAGCCGTTGTCATGTACTAGGCACCCTTCTTCTTCGCCGCTTTCTCAGCCTCAAACTGTTTCCATACGCCACACCGGCGAAGCAACGTCCGGACCGTAACCGTTGGCTGGGCTCCCTGGCGCAACCAGCTCAATACCCGCTCCTGCTTCAGCTCCGGAACCGCCGGTTCCTTCAAGGGATCAAAAATCCCAAGAATTTCCAGGAACCGCCCGTCGCGCGGCTTCCGAGAATCCGCTGCCACGACACGGTAGAGCGGTCGCTTGTGTCGTCCTGTCCTCGTCAATCTCAAATGAACAGCCACTAGATTCCTCCTCCTGTACGAAACACCCGTGATGATGATTATCGACCCTTACCTGGAGCGCAGAAGTTGCGCAAGCTGCCGGCGCCCTCCTGACCCTGCCATAACCTTGGCGATTTTTCTCGCAGAAAGAAACTGTTTAATCAACCGATTCACCTCTTGCACGTTCGTCCCGCTTCCACGGGCAATCCGCTTTTTTCGGCTTCCATTGATGACCGTATGATCGCGCCGCTCTCGAAAAGTCATCGAGTCAATCATCGCCGTGACTCGTTTCATCTCTCGCTCCGGTATCTGCCCTTCCATCGCCCCCTTGAGCTTCTGACCGCCTGGCAGCATCCCCAAAATCTGGTCCAACGAACCCAGGCGATTGACCTGGCCCAACTGAGCACGGAAGTCCTCCAGCGTGAACGTATTGCTGGTCAGCCGCTTCTGCGCATCCTCCGCCTGCTCGCGCGTAAAGGACTCTTGGGCTTTTTCGATCAGCGAGAGCACGTCGCCCATTCCGAGGATGCGCGAGGCCATCCGATCGGGATGAAACAACTCAAGCGCATCCAGCTTCTCGCCCACACCCAAGAACTTGATCGGCTTGCCGGTCACCGCCCGGATAGACAGCACTGCCCCGCCCCGGGCATCACCTTCAACCTTGGTTAGAATGACGCCGGTCAGCCCGATACGTTGATCGAACTGGCTCGCCATCGTGACCGCATCCTGGCCCGTCATGGCATCTGCCACTAAGAGGGTTTCGTGCGGTTGCACGGCGGCTCTCACCGCCACCAGCTCACCCATCAACTCGTCGTCAATGTGGAGACGCCCACCGGTATCCAGTACGACAAGATCGTACCCCTGGTCTCGTCCCCGTTCCACGCCAGCCTGGCAGATGCGAACGACATCCGCTTGGGCAGCCTGGGCCTGATCGACTCGATGCACGTCGATCTCAAGATCGTGCCCCAGACTCGCCAACTGATCGCCGGCTGCCGGACGACGAGGATCCGCCGCAACCAGGAGAACCCGTTTCCCTTGAGCCTTGAAGTACCGCCCGAGCTTGCCGCAGGTCGTCGTCTTTCCAGCACCTTGGAGCCCTACCATCATGACGACCGTGGGGGGATTCGAGGCGAGAGCCAGACCGGCCCGCTCGCGGCCCATCATCTCCCGCAGTTCCTCCCACACGACCTTGACGACCTGATGACCAGGGGTCAAGCTCTGGAGGACTTCCTGGCCAACTGCCTTTTCGCGAACTCGCTCGATGAAGTCCTTGACGATCTTGAAGTTGACGTCGGCTTCGAGCAGCGCGAGGCGAACTTCTTTCAAAGCTTCCGCGATGTTCTGTTCGGTGAGGACCCCGGAACCGCGTAGTTTCTTGAAAATATTCTCGAATTTTTCGGTGAGAGAGTCCAGCATAACGCCACAAAGAAAAAGGCAATCGAAGCCTTAACCCCCATATCTTCGATCGCCTCGAAAACTCAAGCAAAGGACTATCGGAAAGTCTAGAGGATGCGGCAAGCTGAAGTCAAGAGAACCGGAGCGTACATTTCATTGACATGTCGTAGGCCTTTCGCTAAGGTCCGTCGAGATCTCCGTGAGACCACGCAGAGAGTTATAAGGCGGTCGCCGTGAAAAAATCACCCTGGGTTCTGCTCATTTTCGTTCTCATCGGTGGACTCTTGGGCGGAGTACTGGGAGAAATCCTCCGAGTCATGGCCCCACAGGGAACTATTCAGACGGTCTTCGCCACCAATTTTACCCCCGGCATCAACCCACCATTGACTATCGATCTGGTCCTCCTCAAGTTCACCATTGGCTTCGTCTTAAAAATCAACCTCCTCAGCCTCCTAGGGATGTTCCTTGGCATCTATCTGTACAAGAACGTTTAGCAAGATGCTGAAAAAGTCCGCCAGCGTCGTTCTCGCATCGTTCAGACCCTCAACGTACCGAAAAGATTCTAGGAGATCGGAAGCGCTGGAGGGGCTTTTCCGTTCGCCAAGATCCATTGCAAAGGCGAACGGCCCACACGAAGTGCGGTTTGTACCTCCTCGGCTCTTCACTCGCTGCGGCCTTGCTTGGGACAAGGCGCGTCTCGGCGCGCCAGGGTTGGGCGGGTGAGAAGTCTGGCCTTTTTGAGCATCCTGCTGAGGCGTTCTCCTCTTGTCCTAAACGTACAGGCCATTAAAGTTCCGCTGTGCCGAAATGATCCTTCCAGAGTCTCCTAGACCTCTGGCTTCAACTCTAACTCCCTCATCTTCAATGCTCGAATCCGATTTCGTAGCGCTGCGGCCCGTTCAAACTCCAACTCCTTGGCGGCGGCTTTCATTTCCATTTCCAGCCGTTTGATGATCTGTTCGGTCGCTTCCTCTGTTCCATAGACGGCCGGCGACTCCGCGGCCAAATCCAGTTGCACATCATCCATTTCCGCCGTGGCATATTCGAGTGACAGAACGTCCTTCTTGATGCTCGTGGGCACGATACCGTGTCTGGCATTATATTCCGCCTGAATCGTGCGCCGACGCCCAGTCTCGGCGAGCGCCATTTGCATAGAATCGGTGACGGCATCACCGTACAAAATCACGTGGCCTCGCACATTCCTCGCTGCACGCCCAGCCGTCTGGATCAAGGATCGATAAGACCGAAGATACCCTTCCTTATCCGCATCGAGAATCGCCACCAAGGTGACCTCGGGTAGATCGAGCCCTTCGCGCAGGAGATTGATCCCCACCAGCACGTCGAAAACCCCGCGCCGCAGATCACGTATGATCTCAGCCCGCTCCAACGTCTTGATGTCAGAGTGCAGGTACCGCACCTTGATACCAAGATCGTGGTAATACTCGCTCAAGTCCTCCGCCATGCGCTTGGTCAAGGTGGTGATCAGCACACGCCCTCCCTGCGCCACTTCAGTCTGCACTTCGCCGAGGAGATGATCCACCTGCCCTTTGGCCGGGCGCACTTCGATGACCGGATCCATCAGACCGGTCGGGCGAAGTATCTGCTCGACAACCTCTCCAGCCGCATGCCCCAATTCATAGGGGCCCGGTGTCGCGGAGATGTACACCGCCTGCGTGAGACAGCGCTCAAATTCGGCGAACGTGAGCGGCCGGTTGTCGATCGCCGAGGGCAACCGGAATCCGTACTCGACCAATGTGCGCTTCCGCGAATAGTCACCCTCGTACATCCCACCCACTTGGGGAATCGTCGCATGGGATTCGTCGACGATCAGCAGAAAGTCTTTGGGGAAATAGTCGATGAGCGTCGGAGGCTGCTCACCGGGCGCGCGGCCACTGAGATGCCGCGAGTAGTTCTCG
>JBGPVY010000196.1:0-5938 GCA_041491905.1 Nitrospiraceae bacterium
ATCTGGCTGACTTCGCCGATTTTATAAAAGACCTTGCTGCCCAGCCTGGGCTCGTTCCCCATGACCGGTCCTCGTGGTGGGATGAGTTAAGGTGATTGAACGCGGCTATGAATTGACGTATTTCTTAAACACTTGACTGGGACGAAAGGTCACCACACGACGGGGCGTGATTCCTATTTCTTCGCCGGTCCGAGGATTCCGGCCCTTCCGCGCCCCTTTGCTCCGTACCACAAAGTTTCCGAATCCGGCAATCTTGACCGACTCACCCTTATGCAACACCGCTTTCAACATATTCAGCACGAGTTCGACGATATCTGCGGCTTCATTTTTTGAAAGACCGACCTGTTTGTAGATTTCGTTCGCGATATCTGCCTTTCTCATGCTTTCCCCTCCGACACCCGCGCACACTTCTCGAATGATCGCCTGTGGACTTACTACGAATGATTAGCAGTTTCGCTATAATTTACGTGAGGTTATAAGACCTGTCAAGAAGAAAGATCCCGGATCGGATGTCCCACTCATTCGTCTTTGACAAGTAACTTGTATTCGATGCTGTCCGCCAACGCTTGCCAGCTCGCTTCCATGATGTTCTCAGACACGCCGACGGTGCCCCATTTATCCTTATGATCGCCTGATTCGATCAACACCCGGACCTTGGACTCCGTCCCACGATTGGCCGACAGCACTCGCACTTTGTAGTCGAGCAGTTTGACTTCTCGTAGCTGGGGATAGAACTTTTCCAACGCTTTCCGCAACGCATGGTCGAGCGCATTGACCGGACCGGCTCCGACTGCTGCTGCATGTTCCACCACTTCGCCGACCTTCACCATCACTATGGCCTCCGACGACGAGACGCCATGGTCTTGTCTTTTCTCGACAATCACCCGAAAGCCCAGGAGTTGGAAGGATGGCCTGTGCGTCCCCATCGCTTTCCGCATGAGCAATTCGAAGGAGCCTTCCGCCGCCTCAAACTGGTAGCCCTCACTTTCACGCTCCTTCAAGGTATCGATCAATTCCTGCAACTTGGCGTGGCCCTTGTCCAATTTGATTCCGTACGCCTCGACCTTCTCCAGCAACCCACTCCGACCTGCCGCGTCCGATACCAGCACACGCTGGCGGTTACCGACCAACCCCGGGATCACATGTTCATAGGTCGCGGGATTCTTGAGCACCGCATGAATATGGACCCCACCCTTGTGGGCAAACGCCGAATCTCCCACATAGGGCTGGTGCTTATTGGGCATGAGGTTCGCGACCTCGGTCACGAATCCCGAGACCCGCTTGAGATGGCTCAAACGGTCGCTCAACACCGGACGTTTCATCTTCAGTTCAAGATTGGGAATAATCGAACAGAGATTGGCATTGCCGCACCGCTCGCCGATCCCGTTAATCGTCCCCTGCACTTGCACCACGCCGGTTTCGATCGCCATCAGCGAATTCGCGACGGCCATTTCGCAATCGTTGTGGGCGTGAATCCCCAAGGGCACCGCACACTCACGCCGAACGACCTGGCAGATCTCTTTGATTTCCCAGGGCATCGACCCACCGTTGGTGTCGCAGAGAATCACCCGTTCGGCCCCGACCGCGACGGCTTGACGAATAGTCTCCAGCGCGTAGTCCGGATTGGTCTTGTATCCGTCAAAGAAATGCTCTGCATCGTAGAACACCCTCCGACCTTTCGAGCGGAGGTGGGCCACGGAATCGCTGATGAGTTCGAGATTCTTCACAAGGGAAATTCCGAGCGCATCAGTGACGTGCAACGACCAGGTTTTTCCGAAGAGCGTGATGATCTTGGTCTCTGCGTCCAGCAACGCCCGGATATTCGGATCCTTCTGTACCGCGTTGCTCGATTTTCTAGTCGACCCGAACGCCACCACCGTCGCCGTCTGCAACGGAACGGTCTTGATCATCCGAAAGAACTCGATGTCTTTGGGATTTGCCCCGGGCCATCCGCCTTCAATGAACTGCACGCCCAGACCATCCAACTGTTGGGCGACCCGAACCTTGTCTTCGGCCGAAAAGGTGACATCCTCGGCCTGAGCCCCGTCCCGTAAGGTCGTGTCATAGATTTCCAGCGCTGCTGGCCGGGCGGCAGGCGGAGGTGCGCCGGACGACGCAGAGCCGACCGGCTTGCCTTGCGAGGATCGTGGTTGCGAAGATTTTCGAGCCATAACGGAAACGATACCAGGAGCAGGACAACCCTGTCGAGACTCACCTCGCCGAAATCCGCTACTTCATACTTCGGTCCCCTGCCGGCGACTGATCCAACCCGAACGCGGTATGGAGCGAACGCATCGCGAGCTCGGCATACTTTTCATCGATGACACAGGAGATCTTGATCTCCGACGTGCTGATCATGAGAATATTCACGCCTTCCTGCGATAAGACTTCAAACATCTTGGCAGCGACTCCTGAATGGGAACGCATCCCGACGCCGACCAGCGAGACCTTTGCGATCGCCTCGGTTACGGCGACCGTTTTGGCGGCGATACGTTTCGCCACGTCCTGAATCAGCGGAAGGGCCTTCTTGATGTCCGCCCGTGGAATCGTGAAGGAAATATCCGTCATGCCCGACTGACTCATGTTCTGGATGATCATGTCGACATTGATGTTGGCCTTGGCCACTGGCCCAAAGAGTTTAGATGCAATACCTGGTTTATCCGGCACGCCCACAATCGTGATTTTGGCCTGATTCCGATCGCCGGTGACTCCCGATACCGCAACCGCTTCCATATCCTTATCTTCACGCGTCACAAGCGTCCCCTTTCCTTCTTTGAAGCTGGAGTTCACCTCCACCGGCACGTTGAACTTCGCGGCAAATTCGACGGAGCGGCTCTGCAACACTTTGGCACCCAGACTGGCCATTTCCAGCATTTCCTCATAGGAAATCTTGTCGATTCGTCGAGCCACCGGCACAATGTTGGGGTCGGAGGTGTAGACGCCATCGACGTCGGTAAAGATGATGCACCGATCCGCCTTCAGCGCCGCCGCCAGCGCAACTGCTGTCAGATCAGAGCCGCCACGCCCCAACGTCGTGACATCCGACTGCTCGTTAATCCCTTGAAAGCCGGCAACCACTGGAATGACCCCTTTGCGCAGGGCCTCGCGGATTCGATCGGCAATCACCCGGGTGATACGCGCTTTCGTATGGGCATTGTCGGTCATGATCCCGACTTGGCGTCCCGTAAAAGATTGAGCATCGAGACCCCGGGCCCGCAAGGCCATCGCCAACAAGGCGATGGTCACCCGCTCTCCGGTCGACAGCAGCATATCGAGTTCGCGATCGTCCGGCAGCGGCGTGACTTCGTGCGCCAATCGATGCAACCGATCCGTTTCTCCGCTCATCGCGGACAGGACAACCACGACGCGATGGCCATCCTTGTGAGCCTTCTCAACGCGGTCGGCCACGCAGTGGATCCGCTCGATCGTGCCTACGGACGTCCCCCCATATTTCTGGACAATCAGCGCCACGTCTTTCAGGATCCTTTTGCGAAAAGTCGCACGACGAACTTCGTCGCATCACGAGAAGGCACGGTCGAGGCTCGAGCATCAGCCTCGGTAAATCTCCGTCTGGCCCCGGCAGCGGAGGCTGCCGCACTGTCACGATAGGCGAAGAACCCAGGACCTTCCGCCGCCTGGCCATGTTGCACGTTGCCCGAATCACAGAAGGCCACGATGCGATGGGGACCCAATTTGGCCAGTCCTTCGAGCAGCGGCCCTACCAGCTCACGATCGACCGCTTCGATACCCTTCACCTTGGCCGCGACATCCGACCCGTAGACGACCTCGTCCGGTAACTCCACATGCACGTAAGCAAAATCATTTTTCTTCAGTTCCTCCAGGGCGACCGCTGCTTGAGTACGAAGATCCGCACCGGCCAATCTCGCGCCGTCCACGGCTTCGAGCCCGGCCATGATGCCGAGTCCGCGATGGACATCGCTCTGTGAAACCACCACACCGGACATCTTCAATCGCTCAGAGAGGCTTGGCCAGAGAATTGCCCGGCCTTGGCCCCAGAGCCAGAGACAATTGGCCGGTTTTTGTCCCGCCTCCCGACGTTCATCGTTGAGGGGATGGTCGCGCAAGATCTGAAACGAGGCGTCCATGAGTTTCCAGAGAATGTCGGATCCGTCTCCCGTCGGTAATGCATCGGCGATCGGCCGACCAACCAATAATTGTGGATCTGTACAGACCGCTCGCGACTTCCCGTTGACCCACACCATGAGATGACGGTGGCCTAACCCAGGGTAGAACTGAATCATCTCAGACCCGAGCTGCTCATTGATCGCCTCGATCAATTCGCGGGCCTCTTCTGTCGAAATCAGGCCTGCGGTCGCATCATCCATCACCACGTGCGGTCCGAGCTTCTTGATCTCGTTCAAGCCGCCTTTACTCCCGGACTGGGCGTCTGCCCGCAACGTCACCATCGTACAGCGATAGACCACATCATGCTCGCCGATGGCGACCCCCAGACTGGCCGCTTCGAGCGGACCAGGCCCCTGGTAGTATTTCTTGGGGTCGTATCCGAGAATAATGGTTCCCATCAGACCGCTCCCCTGTCGCATGTTCTCAGGCACCGCGGCCAGGAGCCCAAGCTCCCCAACTTGCGCGAGGCGATCCAGGTGAGGGGTCGAAGCCACTTGAAGAGGAGTCCGTCCGCCCAATTCCTGCCGGAGATGGTCTGCCATCCCATCGAAATGCAGAATCACATGTTTCATCAAAGCCCTGCGCTCATTGTGTCTACACCTTTAAAAGACGAGCGACATCCTCCCGCGTCGCTCTAACGGTTTTCGGTTGGACCGATACGCTGACGGCTGTGTCGGCATCTTTCAGTCCATGGCCGGTCAAGGTGCAGACCACTGTCTCGCCTTCACGCAGTCCGCCTTGCTTGCTCAACTTCATCACGCCGGCAACCGATGCGGCGGACGCCGGCTCGCAAAAGACCCCCTCCGTCGCCGCCACCGCCCTATAGGCCTGCAGAATCTCTTCATCCGTCACCGAATCGATGGCTCCCGTGGATTCCTTCACAGCAATCAAGGCCGCTTCCCAGCTGGCCGGATTGCCGATCCGGATCGCCGAGGCCACCGTCTGCGGATTCTCCACGATGCGACCCAGCACGATGGGCGCGGCACCAGCCGCCTGAAATCCGATCATGCGGGGCAGTCTCGTGGATTGATTGGCCGCACGGTATTCCTGGTACCCCTTCCAATAGGCGGTAATGTTACCCGCATTCCCAACCGGCAGCGCATGAACAGTCGGGGCATCGCCGAGCTCATCGCAGACCTCCATCGCGGCGGTTTTCTGCCCCTCGATCCGATAGGGATTAATCGAGTTGACCAACTCGATGTGGTGGATCACCGACAAGTCCTTCACAATGGTCAACGCTTGATCGAAGTTTCCTTCAATCTGGATGACTGTGGCTTGATGCATCATGGCCTGGGACAGTTTACCCATCGCGATCTTCCCGGCAGGAATCAACACATAGACCGACAGTCCCGCCCGCGCACCATAGGCTGCAGCGGAGGCGGATGTATTCCCCGTGGAGGCGCAGATCACCGCCTTGGCGCCGGACTCAACGGCCTTTGAGATGGCCATCGTCATGCCGCGATCCTTGAACGATCCTGTCGGATTCATGCCTTCGAATTTGAGATAGAGATCGACGCCGGGAGCGATCTGCTTGGCCAGCCGCGTCGCCCTAATGAGCGGAGTGTTGCCTTCACCGAGCGTCACCACGGGGGTACGTTCAGTCACCGGCAGAAACTTCCGATATTCTTCGATCACACCACGCCAGCGATTCATCACATTACTCGTCCTTGCCCTCGACCCGGATCAAGGTGGTGGGCTCGGAGATGAAGGCCATGCGATTGATCGCTCGCAATGCCGTTTGGACATCGCGCTCCGTGGCGGTATGGGTCTTGATCACGACCGGGACCGTCTG
>JBGPVY010000271.1:0-3711 GCA_041491905.1 Nitrospiraceae bacterium
AGCGCGAATCAGAAGGATAGAGTGTCGCGCGAATCGCCTGAATGCCTGGGTTGGCGATCGGTCCAGGCGGCAGTCCCTGCACCCGATAGGTATTGTAGGGACTGGGACTCGACAGGTCTTTCTTGTGCAAATTTCCGTCGAATGCCGGCAAGCCATAAATGACGGTTGGATCGCTCTGTAACGGAATGTGCTTCTTGAGCCGGTTGTGAAACACCGCGGAGATCTCCGGCCGCTCGCCCCCCGCCCCGGTTTCCTTTTCGATAACGGAGGCGAGGGTCAGCACCTCGTGTATCGTCATCTTGAGTTCCTGCATCCGAGCGAGGAAATCCGGACCGACCACCTGCCTGAGCTGCTCAACCATAGCCACCAACACCTCTCGCGCTTCGATGGGACGAGGAAACCTATACGTGTCGGGATAGAGATACCCTTCCAGCGTCTCCGCCTTGATCCCAAACGACGCAACGAACGCCCGATCCTTCGCAAGCCGGAGAAACTCCACGCGATCCGTGAGGCCCTGTTGCGAGACCACATCGGCGATTTGGGTGATGGTGAGCCCTTCGGGAATAGTCAGCGGATGGAGCAGCACTTCGCCGTTGAGCAGCTTCGAGAGAATTTCCGCCGGAGTCATGCCGGGATTGAGCTCATACTCGCCCGCTTGAACTTTCCGGTCGGCAGATTGGAATTTTCCAATAAGGACAAAGACGGAACGGCTCTTGATCAATCCTTCGCGCTCAAGCAGCGCGGAGACGAATTGAAACGTCGAGCCGTCCGGGATCACGACGACTTTCGAGGGAGGGTGCGCTTCCGTGGGAATGACTGGACCTTCAGCCCAGCGAATTGTCTGATATGCGGCGACGCCGAGTGCGACGACCGCGACCAGCAGAAGTCCGAGAATGATCCGTAGGCTCATGAGGTGGCTCTATCGTTTCCCTGTCTGAATACTCATCCGCCCATGATTCCGGCTCCGTCTTCAGCGCCGGTTCAAGGCTTGCCAGATAACTCTGGAGCAGAATCGAAGCGGCGATGCGATCCACCACACCCTTCCGCTTTTTCCGGCTGACATCGGCCGCGATCAAGAGGTCTTCCGCCGCCTTCGTCGTCAACCGTTCGTCCCACAGAATAACCGGAACCGGCACTCCCTGTTCCAACCGGGCCTGGAACTCGCGCATCGCCTGGATCGCCGGACCCTCGCGGCCATCCAATTGAAGCGGGAAGCCCAACAGGACCTGACCGACCTCATGCGTCCCGACGAGGGACGCAATATGGGCAATGTCTCGGTCCAACGTGCGCCGATTGAGCGTCTCAAGCGGTTGGGCGGTCCACCCCAGCTCATCACTAAGGGCCACCCCGATCCGCTTGGTCCCGTAATCGAGCGCGAGAATTCGTTTACCCTGCATCAGTGTACCGCTGCAACATGCGTTCGACCAGCCCAAAGACCTTTTCCAACGCACCATCCAGCCTGGCTGGGTTCTTCCCACCGGCCTGCGCCATCTCGGGCCGGCCGCCGCCCGTGCCGCCCACCTCGGCCGCCATCACCTTAATCAGATCGCCGGCATTGAGCTTGCCGATCAGATCCTTCGTCACGACAACCAACAGAGACACTTTCCCATCTTCGGTCGCGGCGCCGAGAGCCACGACACCACTCTTCAATTTGTCCCTCAACTGATCGGCCAGCGCCCGCATGCCGCTCACATCCAGGCCGTCCGTCCGCTGCACATGCACCTGGATACCGGCTATTGTTTTCGCCGTGGCCTCGACCGCTGAGCTGCCGGCCATTTTCAATTTCAGCTCTTCCAACTCGCGTTCTTTGTCTTTCAGCTGCGTCATGACCTTGCGTGTTTTGGCGACTAACTCGGATTGGCCGACCTTAAGCAAGTCCGAGAGTTCCCGAATGTCCGTTTCCAGCTTCTTCATGTGCGCGAGCGCCCCGCTACCGGTCTGGGCTTCGATACGGCGCACACCAGCCGCGACGCCGGTCTCCGACACAATCCTGAACAGGCCGATGTCCCCCGTATGCTGACAGTGCGTTCCGCCGCAGAGCTCTTTGCTGAAGGATTCGACGGTCACCACCCGCACCTGCTCGCCATATTTATCTCCGAAGAAGGCCAGCGCGCCCTTGGCCACTGCGTCCTGAATACTCATCACCTCTGTCGCGACCCGCTCGTTCTTCCGCACCTCGTTGTTCACGACCGTTTCAATCTCATCGGCATCGCGGGAGGACAGCGGTCTGAAATGGGCAAAGTCGAATCGCAAGCGATTCGGCCCGACGAGCGACCCATATTGTTTCACGTGCGGCCCCAGCAAGTCGCGCAACGCGGCATGGAGCAAGTGAGTGGCGGTATGGTTTCGCTGAGTGTCCTGCCGCGTCGTGGCATTGACGGTCATGCGTAGCTGCTCGCCCTCGCGAATGCGCCCCTTACTCACCACACCTTTATGGAGAATCAGCGTCGGGACCGGCCTGATGGTTTCTTTGATGTCAACCCGCCCGTCAACGCCGACCAGCAGACCTTGATCGCCGACCTGGCCGCCCCCTTCGGCATAGAAGGGCGTCACATCGAGCGCGACTTCGACTTCATCCCCCTCAACCGCTTCCTTTACCATCCGTTCGCCCTTGAGAATCGCCTTCAGCATACTGTCGGTCTCCAAACGGTCATAGCCGACAAACTTCGTGGCGCCGACCTGCCCGGCTAGTTGCGCAACCGCAGGCCGAGCCGTTTCCTGTTCAAACCCGCCGGTTTTGCGCGCGCGATTCCTCTGTTCCTCAATGGCCTGGTCGAACCCCGCCTCATCGAGCGTCATCCCATGCTCACGGCAGGCCTCTCCCATCAAGTCCATCGGAAACCCATAGGTGTCGTAGAGCTTGAACACGTCAGGCCCCGTGAGGACCTTACTCCCAGCCGAGCGCGATTTTGCAATCATCTCGTTGAGAATCGGCAGGCCTTGATCGAGCGTGGCGATAAACCGCTCCTCTTCGCCTCTCGTCGCCTCGGCAATCGTCGCGGCAGCGCCTCGGATTTCTGAATAGGCCCCGGCCATCTGGTTCACGACTACCGTCGTCAATTCATAGAGGAAAGGCTCGACGATGCTCAGCAGCCGTCCATGGCGCGCAGCCCGACGCAGAATGCGGCGCAGCACATAGCCGCGCCCCTCGTTCGACGGCAGCACACCATCAGCCATCAAGAAGGTAATCGCGCGAAGATGGTCCGCCACCACGCGCATCGACCGATCGGTCGTGTCATGCTCCCCATACCGGACCCCGGCCCTGGTGGCCACGGCGCTGAGCAACGGCGTAAACACATCGCTGTCATAGTTGCTGTAGACGCCTTGTGCCACTGCCGCCAGCCGTTCCAATCCCATACCCGTATCGATGCTGGGCCTGGGTAAGGGATGCAGCTTCCCCGCAGCATCCCGATTGAACTGCATGAAGACGAGATTCCAGATCTCGATGACGCGATCGCCCGCGCCGTTCGGCCGATCGTCACCCGGCACCGACGGTCCCTGGTCGAAATGAAGTTCCGAGCAGGGCCCACAAGGTCCGGTATCCCCCATCTGCCAGAAGTTGTCCTTCTCGTCGCACCGCATGATCCGCGAGGCCGGAACCCCGACCTTCTTCCACAGCAGGTCCGCGTCGTCGTCGTCGCGGAAGATCGTCACCCACATCCGATCCTTCGCCAAGCCGACCGTCTGAGTCAGAAACTCCCAGCTAAACTG
>JBGPVY010000174.1:0-6629 GCA_041491905.1 Nitrospiraceae bacterium
GCTTTCCAGGTTAGGAGGCCATCCTGTATCAGTCCAGGCTCCTGCTACGAGCAAGTTGGCAATCGGACTGCGTTGGATGGGTCGATGTGATTTTGTCCCGGGCCTGAGTGAGAGGACGGCGCCTGGAATTGTCCGACGGCAGGTCGATACGATCCTGCTTTCAGGCATGAGGAGCCCCACCGATCTGAGCAGGTCAGGAATCGCTATATCAAGGTTTGAGTCTGGTCGAGCCTGAGCGAACTGACTGTCGGTCGTGATGAGTGAGAAGCCTGTGCGATCAGGCGTTGCCGCTGTGGCGAGTACCGAGTGAAATGATGTGTCATTCAGCAGGACGAGGCGAGGGGTGGCACAGGGTTGCTCAGCATGCACGTGGAGGATTGTGCTGTCGACCGATAACAATTCCGCGAGTTGTTGAAAATAGGCGTAGCGGGTCAGCCATCGCTCTGGAAGTAAAGGCGTAAGTTGCTGAGGGGGCAGGGCAGCCACATACCAATCAGCTTGCAGTAGGGGACCACCCCGCAGTAGGACGCCAGAGATGTGATCTCGTTCATATCGGAACTGGGTGGCTTCAGTATTGCGCATAATGGTCGCGCCGACCTGGGTCAGTGTTTCGATGATCGGTTGTACGAAGCAGGTCTGAAACGAGTCCTGAACAACCAAGATTCGGCTATCTGAACGAGTGCTCAGGAACAATGGCCTCATCGATGTGACGAAGGCATCGGCGGACATCGTGGAGAGATCATTGCCGGTCAGCCATCGTGCGAGAGGATTCCAGACGACGCGGCGCGTCCGTGCGCTTTGTCTGATTGAAGCAAGCCATTCGTCGGCAGTGCGCTGCTCCAGATCGGCAGGCAGCCGTTCATCGCCTTCCCACAGCTGTTCCACCCATGATGCCAGTTGCCATCGCTCTTTCCAGGGGATGCCGGCAAATCTCAGGAGGTTCATCCACGTATGAAGAGGAGCGGGGAAACTGGTGCGCGGGTAATGAACGAGGGAGCCGTCATGGAGACAAAATTCTAGTAAGATCTCGGCCTCTGCCGGCTGCCGTGGATCGGGATGCAGCAAATGCAGCAAGGCTTGTGTTGCGCGATGGCAGCCTAGGATGGTGAAGGACTCAGGGGAGTCACAAAGGTCTTCACTTGTGCGGGTGCCTCCAAGCAGGGGGCGACGGTCGATGATCGTGACTCGATAGCCAAGACGAGTGAGGCGGTAGGCGGCGGTGAGACCGGCGGGGCCTCCACCAAGAATCACGACGGACTGAGTGGCGGTGGATGTCACGAGAATCGGGAGCGGAGCCAAACTCCGGTGGCCACGGCCAGTCGACGGCTCGTTGAGAGCCGGGTCCGAGGGCCGAATATCCGATGTCCCGGCTCCTCGATCTTTTTCAAAATACGGAAATATACGGCGCGCATGATTTCAGAGACAGTCAGCGCCCGCTGGTCATGTGCCGGTAGGGCCTCGAACGCCGCCTGTGCTTTTGCGTAGTACTCATGGGCCCTTGCGGTTTCGGAGTGAAGCAACTTGCGGAGCTCTGCGCTTTCCTGTCGCTGTAGTATTGCCTGATCGGTACAGCCGAATTTCTTAAGGTCTTCTTGCGGCAGATAGATGCGACCTTGGGCTGCGTCTGTTCCGATGTCCCGTAGAATGTTCGTCAGTTGGAACGCCATCCCGAGATCGACGGCATAGTCTTGTGCCCTGGCCGATGTTGGTCCGAAGATATGGAGGCAGATCAGTCCCACGACCGATGCGACACGATAGCAGTAGATCGAGAGGTCCTGAAACGAGGCGTACTTTGACGCCGTGAGATCCATTTCGACCCCTTTAATCAGCTCATCGAAATAGGCCTGCGGGATAGACAGTCGCCTCACATGGTTGGCCAGGCTGATGGTCACCGGGAAGGTCGGCGTGCCGCGGTAGACCGCTTTAAGCTCGGTTTGCCATCGTCGCAATTCCTCCTGGGGGTTGCTTCCTGCCGGTGGTTCATCGACCGCGTTATCGAGCTCCTTGCAGAAGGCATAGACTGTGTACATCGCGGCGCGCCGTTTTCTTGGGAGGAAGAGGAAGGAATAGTAGAAATTGCTTCCGCTCTTCTTGGTGAGAGCCGTGCAGTAGGCTTGCGCGTCACTGACGGAGAGTGAAGTCATGGGCGTTGGTGAATCGACACTGGTGTAAGGCGGCAGGCCATGGATTCGTGAAGGTGGTCGTGGTCTGACGGGTGCAGGATAGCTGCCAAGAGTTCGACGCCGTCAATCAATCGAGGGCCTGGCCGGCTGAAATAGGAGGCGGCGTCGACCAGGAATGTGTGCTGCTCCAGGTTCGGGGATAGGCGCCATTGACCAGGCTGCTGCATCAGTTGGAACAGTTCTTCTTGGGTCCGTTCAACGGAAAAACCGCAGGGCATCACGATGAGGACGTCCGGAGCCGCGGCCAGGACCTCGTTCCACGTCACAACCCGCGAGGGGTTCCCAGGTTGCGCGAGGACATCCTGGCCGCCGGCGAGCTGGACCATTTCGGGAACCCAGTGACCTGCGGCGTAGAGTGGGGAGAGCCATTCGATACAGACCACGCGAGGGCGATGAGCGATCCCCTGGACGCGAGCGTGCACGGCCTCGAGTCGGTCACGCAAGTGCGCGGCGAGACGATGGCCCTCCGCTGACCGATTGGCGGCGTCGCCGATCCGAACGACATCATCGATTACATCATGGACCGCGCTGGGGTTCAACGTGAGGACGGTCGGTTGCCGAGGCATGGAGCAAAGGGCGTCGTGCAGTTGGTCCGGCGTGACGGCACAGACATGACAGAGGTCTTGGGACAAGATCAGATCGGGTTGCGCCTGCCGCAACAGATGGTCTTTCAGCCGATAGAGCCGTTGTCCTGACGCCACAAGCTGACTCACTTGTCTGTCGATGTCGGCGCTGGCCAGTCCGTGAGGAGGAATCATCGGTTCAACCATGGTGGGCACGCTTCTGACCGATGGCGGGTAGTCGCACTCATGACTGATCCCGACCAACTCATTGCTCAAGCCGAGCAAGGCAATCACTTCGGTCGCACTGGGAAGCAGAGAGCAGATTCTCATACCGCTCGGTTCTTAAGCGGCCGGCCACAAGCGTTCGCGGAGTTCGCTGAGGCGAATCTGTGAAAGGCTTTGGACGACCGCATGGGCTTCATGCAGATCTTGGATCGTGTGTGTGTTCGCCACGGCGAGGACTTTCATCCCAGCGGTTTTCGCGCTGCGGATACCCGGGATCGAATCCTCAATCGCCAAGCAGGATTCGGCGGTGATGGCCTGCTCTGGGCATTGTCGATTCAACGCGTTGAGGGCTTGGAGAAAGGGTTGCGGATCGGGCTTTCCTCTGGTCACGTCTTCTGCGCTGGTGATGTGAAGAAATTCTTTTCTGAGCCCTGCCTCTTCAAGGATCACCTCGATTTCATGGCGAAGGGCTCCGGACGCGATGGCCAGTGGGTAAGCGGCGGCCTCACGCACGAACTCGCGCACCCCGGGGAAAATGACCAGATGATCCTTCACCGATTCCAGATAGACATGGGCTTTTCGTTGCATCAGTTGTGTGAGGGCGGACGGGTCAGTGGGATGTTGGTTCGTGGTGAGTGCCGCGATAAAGCAGCCCCGATCGTCGTACCCCAAGTAGTTGGCGTAGTAGTCGGATTCAGTCAGGCTGATGCCGATTTCAGCCAGAGTCTGACGAAAACCAGCGAAATGGAGGGGCTCCGTGTCCGCGATCACGCCATCAAAGTCGAAGATAATCGCTGTGAGTGTGGCCATGCAATCGTCTCGCTACTGTGGGTGTGGTTACGGGATATAAATCGGGCGGATTATAGCACAGGGAGATTGCCTGAACAGGCGAGAATGTGTCTGCTCGGCAGCCACTTGCGTGAGAGAAAATGGGAGGGTCAGAACTTCAAGCGAAGACGTTTCTCTGATACCCAACCCTTGGCACCTTCGTCGGTGCGCACCAAATACATCCAGCCGCTGGGCTGTAGATCACCGTCCATGACGGTCAGTGAGACCCCTGGACGAACGATTGGCCCAGGCTTGCTGCTCGATGAATCTGCGAACAACGGAATGCTTCCGCCAGGAGCCATTTCGTCAACCGTGACGGTCACTTTCTGTCCTTCGCTGAAAATCGGGTCGAGAGGAGGTACGACTGGTGCAGCGGGTCTCGTTGCTGTTTGGGACGGTAGAACGACTGCTGGGGCCGCAGGGGCGACGGCAGTGGCGGGAGTGGTTGCTGGAGCCAAGGGGGCTGAGGCCTCGTCACTCGGACTGGGAGCGGTTTGTGGCGCGGGTGCCGGTGGTGCCACGGGCGTCGGGGCCAACGGTTTCGGTTTCATGGCGATTGGTGGTGGGGTGCTCTCACCCAGGTAGGGGCTGAGCCATTCTGTCATCATCTCCGGTTCCATCGAGACATAGGCAATGCCGCCGACAAGAGCTAGGAGCAGTATCCAGAGGATCGGGCTTCCCCCACCGGATTTCTTGCGGGGGGGCAGCGGGCTCCTTGCTTTCGTGGCGATCGTTTGATCGAGTTCCTCTTCCGTGAATTCCAAATCCGGTTCTGGTTGGCGGGCAAAGAGGAGAGTCCAAATAAAAGGCTTCCAGACTGACGTCAGGTTCCCAACGAGCGCAGCCATCGAGCACCTCCCTACCGAGCGATTCGATCCCACATGGGCTAATCTGTGAAAATACCTATCACCATCGCCGAGTGGTGTCAATTTTGTTGAGGAATTTCGCCTACGAGCAGCGAGGTTCAACAGGGATGCGATGGGCTGCAGGAAAAGACTTGTCGTTCCCGGCTGCCCGTACGAAAGACGGTGAGGCCTTTGCATCCGAGTTGGTATGCGAGCAGAAAGGCTGCGGCCACTTTGGGTTTGGTCGCCGTAGCCGGCAAATTGATGGTTTTTGAGACTCCGCTGTCGCTATATCGCTGAAACACGGCTTGCATACGCACATGATGCTCGGGTGAGACATCATGCGCCGTGACAAACAGTCGACGTAGCTCTTCGGGGATATGGGCCAAATGTTGAATGGAAGGATGCGCCGCCAGGTTGGGCAGGAGTAAAGCGAGATCGAGACCGAGTGTACGCGCGCGACGGACGAAGGCTGGATGAAGCGAGGTGAGCACGACGCCGTCCATGACGCGGCGGACTTCCTGCACGCCGTATAACGGTTCAATACCAGGCGAGCAGTTGGCGATGAGGCTGATGCTGCCAGTCGGTGCAATGGTGGTCACGGTCGCGTTTCGATGCCGCTGGTGAAGTGTTTGGAGCCGGCTGCCTCGATAGGCAGGAAAGACCCCACGTTCGGAGGCCAGCCCTGTCGACGCGAGGTGGGCGCGAGATTGAAAGAATTCCATCAGAGTCTTGGCTGTGTGGAGTGCGGCTTCGGAGTTGTAGGGGATATTGAGGGCGATCAGTAGGTCGGCAAAGCCCATGATGCCCAGGCCGATCTTCCTCGTATTTTTTGTCATGCGGTCAATGTGAGGAAGCGGGAAGCGGTTGCGATCGAGCACATTGTCGAGGAAGCGTACGGCGAGAGAAATAGTTTCGGCCAATCGGACGAAGTCGATGGTGGGGCGTGCATCCGGTCGTGCGACGAAGTTGGCCACGTTGATGGAGCCGAGGGTACAGGATTCATAGGCCAGAAGCGGTTGTTCACCGCAGGGGTTGGTCGACTCAATAGTACCAAGGCGAGGGGTGGGATTGGCCCGATTGATCGTGTCTAGAAAGACCAGGCCTGGCTCGCCGCTGGTCCAAGCCGCTTCGACGAGCCGATCGAAGATGAGCTGTGCCGGAAGCCGCCTCGTCGGTTTGTTGTTATGGGGATTGATCAGAGCATAGGTGCGGCGGCGTGCGAGGGCCTGCATAAAGGAGTCGGTGATGCCGACCGACAGATTAAAATTCGTCATCTCGGTTGGCGCCTGTTTGAGTGCGATGAAGTCGAGGATGTCCGGGTGGTCGATACGCAGAATGCCCATATTCGCGCCGCGCCTGGTCCCGCCTTGTTTGATGACGTCTGTCGAGAGGTTGAAGAGGCGCATGAAGGAAATGGGTCCGGATGCCACGCCGCTTGACGACGCGACCCGGTCGTTGTGAGGGCGTACGTGACTAAACGAGAATCCCGTGCCGCCGCCCGATTGGTGGATGAGCGCCTGATATTTCAGGCTGTCATAAATGGAGGCCAGGGAGTCTTCGACCGGGAGGACGAAACAGGCGGAGAGTTGCTGGAGGCATCGCCCGGCATTCATTAGTGTGGGAGAATTGGGAAGAAAATCGAGGCGGGCCATGCAGTCGTACCAGCGTTGAGCCGCGTGGGGCAGCCGGCCGGCGATAGGGTAAAGTCGTTCAGCTTGTGCGATGTCGGTCGCGACGCGCCAGAATAATTGCGCCGGCGTCTCGATGATCGTTCCCGTATTGTTCTTGGCCAGATAGCGCCCACGGAGGACGATATTGGCATGGGCTGAAAGTCGAAGTCGTGGAGATCGCGGCGGGCGGGAGGACGTGGTCGTCTTCTTGACGGACATAGCACCATTATATACCGGCAGCAGCCTGATTCATTCTCCTTCGCCGAATACCCCGTGATTTTCTGCGGAGGGCTTTATTGATGGCGTGAGAGA
>JBGPVY010000290.1:0-3374 GCA_041491905.1 Nitrospiraceae bacterium
ACCTGCGATTCCGGCAGTAACCGCATCCGGAAAGTGGACCATGAGACCGGCATCATCACCACGATCATCGGCACCGGGCAGCATGGGTTCAACGGAGATGGTCCGGCCCGCGAGGTCAATCTCACCTGGCCGGCCGCAATCGCCTTTGACCCCAACGACGTGCTGTACATCGCCGACACCCAGGCGCACCGAATCCGTCGCTACGATCCCAGGACGGGCATGGTCACGACCGTGGCCGGGACCTGGACGGCTGAGGACGAGGCCCGTGAGCAGCCGCTCGTTGCGCGGAATCTGGTCGTGCTCTCCGGCGATGCCATCGGCATCGATTTCAGCGATGACCATGGCTGGCTCATGCCGGTCTGTTCAGACGGACTGGACATGTCCATGTATCTTGACGATGGAAAGCCCGCGCTCGAGGCCCGCCTCTATGATGTCGTCGGGCTCACGGTGAACGGGAAAGGCGATATTGTTTTCGTCGACAAGGGCAGTAACCGCGTCCGCAGCATCGATCACCGCAGCGGCATTATCTCGACAGTGGCCGGCGTGTGCCGGTACGGTTACGACGGTGACGACAAGCCGGCGATCAGAGCCATGCTCCATGCGCCGGAAGCCGTGGTGGTCGATCAACAGGACAATCTCTACATCTCCGACACGATGAACCATCGCGTGCGCAAGGTAGAGGTTGCGACCGGCCTGATCACGACGGTAGCGGGCAACGGAGACAGCGGCTACGACGACAAGAATATGGGTGGCTGCGGCGCCGCACGCTTCGTGGCGAAAGAGTCGGCAGGGAAGGTGAAACATGGAGACGGACTCCTCGGAGTGGAGGCCGTCGTCAACTCTCCAGTCGGACTCTCACTGGATTCCCAGGGGTATCTCTACATCTGCGAACGGGGCGAAAACAAAATTCGCCGCGTGAAACTCTGGTAGAAATCCGGACGCAGTCAGATTGGTCCTGCTCGGGCTGTGTGGTAGTCTGAGCCCATCACAATGTGCTCGCGCCGGTCACCCGAGGACCTTGCATAGTGCGTACGACGACGAAGATTTATTCCCGCCCGTTACTTCTCCTGTTCCTCTTCATTCTGGTTGTGGCCGGCGTCTTGGTCGGCTTTGGCGTGCCCCTCGTCAGTTCCGAGGGGATGATTATTCGCGCGCGCCTTGTCGAGGGGGAACTGCCGACGGGGCCCGAGGATGTCTCCTGGGCCAAGGTCTCGCCGATGACACTTCCGTTGAGCGGTCAGGTCATTACCAGGCCGGTCTGGCCGGAGCCGACCGCGCGAGCCTTGACCGTGCGGTCACTCCACAATGGGACCGAGATCGCGTTTCTGCTCGAATGGCAGGACAACACGAAGAACGACCGTCTGACGCCGGGGACCTTTCGGGACGGAGTCGCGATAGGACTGCCGCTCGGCGATGCTCCCGCATTTTTCTGTATGGGCCAACTCGATCACTACATCAATATCTGGCATTGGAAAGCCGATTGGCAGAGCGATATCGATCGCCGTGCCGCCAAGACTTCCGAGAAAGCTCGCGACGGTGTGCGGACGTTTGAAGTCATTCCGCGCCGGGTCTCTTCTGTCGAGGACCTCATCGGTGGGGGCTTTAGTACCCTGACGACCAAAGAGAAGCAGGGCCGAGTTCAGGGGAAAGCTGCGTGGAAAGACGGGGTGTGGCATGTCGTCATGCGCAGACCCTTGGTGAGTGAAGAGCAAGAGAACGAAGCCAAGCTGATTCCCGGCCGGGTGCAAACCGTGTCGTTTGCCGTGTGGAACGGTGAGAACAAAGAGCGGAACGGGCAGAAAGCCGTCGCGCCCTGGTTCCAGCTTATTATCGACCCGGTTGGGAAACTCTAAGCAGGATGCTGAAAAAGGAGGCGGGGTAGCTGGGACGATCCCCGTGCTCGCGCAACGCGCGGCTTAAGAAAGCCCTCGTTGGACGCGCGCAGTTGGGATCATCCCAGCCACCCATTAGTAAGGTAGAAAAGGATCGCTCGCCTGCGGCCTTGTTTGGGTAAGGCGCGTCTTGGCGCGCCAGGGTTGAGCGGGTGAGAAGTCTGAGCTTTTTGAGCATCCTGGGGGAGTATTTTCTGTCGTGCCACGGATACGTAGTTTCTCCGCAGACTGCTGAGTTCGGTAATGAGATGTCAGTACGATGAGAGGCGTGAACGTTGGAGGATGCTCGAATCTGTTCAGTCAGTGCTCACACAAAGGCCCTTCGGAGTGGAAGGGCCTTTGTCTTGTGTGTCAGCCTGTGCATGGGGGCCCTGGCCGGTTGCGCGCCGGTGCCGGTGAGTGCGGCGGATCAGAAGCCGATGACCGTGGATGAAGCAGGGCGATTGGGTGAGGAATTCGGCGTGATCGTCGGAGACGTGGACGAGGACATTAAAAAAGAATTGAAACTCGAACGGGCGCAAGGCGTCGCGGTGTTTGAAGTAATCGGGAGCTCGCGCGCCGACTATGCCGGCATCAAGGTCCGATCCATCATCAAGGAAATCGACAAGACCGAGATCAGAAACATGATCGATTTTGGGAGAGCGATCAAGCGAGGGATGAAAGAATGTAACTTCACCGTCGGCACCTACGAACCTGCGGATCCAGGCGATCCGGTCGGGTGGGGGGTGAATTTCCATTTCGTCGGATGTAAACGGGATTGAAGATGTCACGATTCATCCGGCATACACCACGAATCGCCGCAGGCCTCTTCCTCGCGCTCGTTGTGGACAGCATCGGTCTGTACCATGGCCACGCCATTGCACAGAAGGCAGAGGCTCCGGCTCCGGCCGACTGGGTGGCGGAGATTGAAAAGATCTTCATTCGATCGGAAGACTGCAAGCAATGCCACGATCGGCACTATGAAGAGTGGAAAGGCGTGCGTGAACAGACGCCGGACCTCAAGACCTTCGGCCGGGTTGATGCCGCGCTTTTGCATGGTACGTCGCTGGAGTCACCGGTGTTCCGCACGGTGTTGGGCGTCTGGCTGCAGACCAATCCGACGACCGACGAGCGCCGCCGCTGTCTCTCCTGTCATGTACCGTCGACCACCGTGTTCCCGCAACATGCCGAGAAGATTGTGGCCCAGGTGTTGTCCGGCAAGCCGCAAGTGGAAGGCATCGGCTGCGCCTCCTGCCATCTGATCAAGCAGGTCGAGCAGACACCGAACTCTCCGCCCTCGTTCAAGATCGAGCCGGGCAAGATGATCTATGGGCCCTATGCGGACCCGGAGGAAAATCTCGTCCATCCTGCGATGCAATCTGAACTGTTCCGTGGCGCGAACTATTGCGCCTCCTGCCACTTCGATAAGGTCAAGGATGTGACGCAGAAAGATCTGCCCGGTGAGATCTTGCAGGGGACGATTTGCCAAGATTGCCACATGGA
>JBGPVY010000288.1:0-3381 GCA_041491905.1 Nitrospiraceae bacterium
AGAGGACGTGAATCGCTGGGCAGAAGAACGATATCGGTGGGTGAAGTCGGCACTGACCGCAGCGATCGGGAGACCCGTCCAACACACCGTATTGGCAGAAGTCTCCTAGCGGGCCTTGTTGTCGAGACGCTCGCTCATCCTGGCGTGGACCTCTTATCCTCCAGTGGGTTCATAGTTCAGGTTCGGCCCCAACCATCTCTCTAGCTCTGAAAGGGACATCCCTTTTCGAGCCTGGTAGTCGAGCACCTGGTCTTTCCCAATTTTTCCCACCGCAAAATACCTGGCGTCTGGATGAGCGAAATAGAGCCCGCTGACCGAGGCAGCAGGCCACATCGCGAAGCTTTCAGTCAGGGTGATTCCTGTGTGCTGTTCTGCGGACAAGAGATCGAAGATCAACCGTTTCTCTGTGTGGTCAGGACAGGCCGGGTAGCCTGGCGCGGGACGAATCCCACGATAGCGTTCGCGAATCAGGTCCTCCGTCGTCAGACGCTCCTCCTTTCCATACCCCCACTCCTGCCGCGCACGCGCATGGAGCCACTCGGCAAAGGCTTCGGCCAAACGGTCTGCTAACGCCTTGGCCATTATAGAATTGTAGTCGTCGTGGTCGCGCTCAAACTCTCGACATAAAACGTCTACCCCTACTCCCGTCGTCACGGCAAAGGCTCCGACATAATCCACGCGGCCGGACTCTTTCGGTGCGACAAAATCCGCCAGCGCAAAACTGCACTGCCCTTGCGGCTTCTCCGATTGCTGGCGCAAGGTGTGGAACGTCGTCAAGACCGTCGTGCGACGGTCATCGCGGTAGATCTCAATATCGTCTCCCAAGCTGTTGGCGTGGAAAAACCCATACACCCCATTGGCGGTGAATAACCGTTGATCCACAATCTTGCGGAGCAAGGTCAATGCATCGTCGTACAACTCCTTGGCCTTCGAGCCCACGACAGGATCTTCCAGAATGGTCGGGTAGCGTCCGCGCAATTCCCACGTGTGAAAGAACGGCGACCAATCGATATAGGGAATCAGCTGATCCAACGGCTGCTGCGGCACCACCTTCACCCCCGTGAAGGCCGGTATGGGTATGTTGACCTCAGCCCAATTGGATTGGAATCGATTGGCCCGCACCTGCGCCAACGTCCAGAGTGACTTGCCCCCCCGGTCCTGATGCGTCCGGCGTATCTGATCATAGTCGGCGCGAACCTTCTTGGCGAAGTCAGCCCGCAAGTTGGCATTTACCAGACTACCGACGACGCCTACTGCTCTGGAGGCATCCAACACATGCACCACGGAGTGACTGTAGGCCGGGGCGATCTTGACGGCCGTATGGGCTTTGCTCGTGGTGGCTCCGCCGATCAGTAACGGCAGGTCAAAACCCTCGCGCGTCAGCTCACGTCCCACGTGCACCATCTCATCAAGCGATGGAGTAATGAGTCCGCTCAACCCTATGACGTTTACTCCATGCTCGCGTGCCGCCGCCAAGATCTTTTCACAGGGCACCATCACCCCAAGATCGATCACCTCGTAGTTATTACATCCCAGGACAACTCCGACGATGTTCTTCCCGATGTCATGCACATCGCCCTTGACCGTTGCAAGTAGGATCTTTCCATTCGAGCTCGACGCACCTGATTGTTGTCTCTCAGCCTCCATGAATGGCATGAGGTAAGCCACAGCTTTCTTCATGACCCTGGCGCTCTTGACCACTTGAGGCAAAAACATCTTGCCGGACCCGAACAGGTCCCCCACGATGTTCATCCCAGCCATCAGTGGCCCCTCGATCACATGCAGCGGCTTGGCATACTTCTGTCGAGCTTCCTCGATGTCCTGCTCAATGTAGTCGGTCACGCCTTTCACCAGTGCATGGGAGAGGCGTTCCTCGACCGTGCCCGAGCGCCACTCATCGTCTTTCACCGCCGCTTTGCCCTGCTGCTTGACAGTCTCGGCATGGACCACCAATCGTTCTGTCGCATCCGGCCGCCGGTTCAGCAGCACATCTTCGACCAGTTCCAGGAGATCCTTGGGAATCTCCTCGTACACCGCCAACTGTCCGGCATTCACAATGCCCATGTCCAGACCGGCCTTGACGGCGTGATAGAGGAATGCCGCGTGCATCGCCTCGCGCACGCGGTTGTTGCCGCGAAACGAAAAGGATATGTTGCTGACGCCGCCGCTGACTTTCGCCAGCGGAAGATGCTGCTTGATCCAGCGCGTAGCGTCGAAAAAATTCACCGCGTAATTATTGTGTTCCTCGATGCCAGTCGCCACCGTAAGGATGTTCGGATCGAAGATGATGTCCTGGGCTGGGAAGCCGATGCGCTCCGTGAGGAGGCGATAGGCCCGCTCACAAACCTCGATCTTGCGCTCATACGTATCGGCCTGGCCTCGCTCATCGAAGGCCATCACCACCACGGCAGACCCATAACGATGGACCAGTTTGGCCTGCTGAAGAAACTTGGCTTCGCCTTCTTTGAGGCTGATGCTATTGACAACGGGCTTGCCCTGGATATTCTTCAGACCAGTCTCGAGGATGTCCCACTTCGAACTATCCACCATGATGGGGACGCGAGAGATATCCGGTTCCGACGCCACCAATCGTAGAAACTTTTCCATGGCAGCCTGGGAGTCGAGCAGGCCTTCGTCCATATTGATGTCGATGATCTGGGCTCCACCCTCGACCTGTTGTCGCGCCACCGAGAGCGCGGCTTCATAATCGCCTCCCAGAATCAGTTTGGCGAAAGCCGGTGACCCAGTGACGTTGGTCCGTTCACCGATATTCACAAAATTCGATTCCGGCCGAATCGTGACCGCTTCCAACCCGCTTAGCCTAGTATGGGGCTCGACGGACGGCGAGACGCGCGGAGGAAGACCTCGCACGGCCTCGGCAATCAACTTGATGTGTCCGGGTGTCGTCCCACAACAGCCGCCGACGATATTCAGCCAGCCATTCTGTGCCCATTCTTTCAATTGAGGTGCCAGGCTTTCAGGTGTCTCCGGAAATCCTGTCGGCAGCAACGGATTGGGCAGTCCGGCATTCGGATGGCAGCTCACAGAGATCGGGGCCAGGCGCGAGAGCTCTTCGATCAACGGGCGCATTTCTTTGGGTCCTAACGCGCAGTTGATACCGACGCTGAGCAAGGGCACATGGGAAATGGAATTCCAGAAGGCTTCGATCGTTTGGCCCGTCACCCCGCGATTGCTGCCGGCTTGAATAAACGTTACCGAGGCCATGAGGGGGAGCCTAATGCGGCGATCATCGAAAAACTTATCAATGGCAAAGAACGCGGCTTTCGCATTGAGCGTATCGAAGATGGTCTCGACCAACAAGAGATCGACTCCGCCGTCGACCAAGCCACGGACCTGCTCGTAGTAGACCGTCACCAGTTC
>JBGPVY010000080.1:0-11120 GCA_041491905.1 Nitrospiraceae bacterium
CTCTTCGATGACCCGTTTGAGATTCTTCTTCGATTTGGCGAGATCTCCGGTTTCTCCCGCCGCGAGCCCCGATTTGAAGAGCGCCGCCGGCACCTTCTCGTTTCCCGGATACTCCGTCGAGAGGTACTCGAACGATTGCATCGCACGCACGTAATCTTTCTGCTGATAGTAGGACTCTCCCAACCAGTAGTAGGCATTCGGCGTCAGCGACGTGCCAGGAAAGTCTTTCACAAATCGCTGAAAGCCCGCCACGGCAAGATCGTATTTCCCGTTGAGATAGTCGTTGTACGCCAGATTGAACGCCGACGTCGGGGTAATTGAGGGAGCGCCGGGCATCATCGTCGGCACATCTGCAGAGGAGGCCGGCTTCTGTGGTTTGGAGGGACGAACGGGATCGACTTGAGCTGGCTCCACCTTGGGCACAACCGGAATACCCAATGTCTCGTCGGGTTTGGCCAACCTGCCCTCTAACTTTTGGATCCGTGCAGACAGTTCATCGAACTTCGGATCGACCTTCGGCCTGGCGGATTCGCTATCCTTCACCCGCTCCAGCGATTCCAAACGTCGTTGCAGCGCATCCAGCCGCTTTTGATCTTGCTCCTGAGACTTCGACACCGTCGACAAGTGGTCACGCAACTCCACAAAATCCGCGTGGTTGGCACATCCGGCGAGCCACAGCATCGGCGCCGCCATGAAAATGACCAACCCCCTTGAACCCGTTTTCTTGCGCATCACGGTTATCGCGACTCTTTCAACTGGGATAGTTTATCGGACGCTTTCCCTGCCTCTGGACTCCGTGGATACAACGTCACCACCTGTTTGAACGCCGAAGAAGCGCGCTTCTTATCTTTCATCGCCAGGTACGCATACCCTTTTTTCAAGATCGCCGATGGTACTTTCTCACTCCGGGGGAAATCCAGTTCGACGCGGTCATACGAATCGATCGCCTGTCTATAATCTTTCTTGCCGTAGTGCGATTCACCGAGCCAAAAGCGGGCGTTTGGAGACAGATCCGAGTTCTGATAGTCACGCAAAAATGCCGCGAACCCCTGCCGGGCTCCATCCAAGTCTCCATCACGAAACAGTGCCAGTAGACGTTCGTATTCGACTTTGTCGGAGCGCTCCCCACTCCGGCTGACTTGCGGATGCGGCGACTCCTCGGACTCGACTGCCGATGTCACCGCTTCAGCCGATTGTCCCTCTTCCGCTTGCGCAGAGAGCGAAGCCGCAGGCATTTCCTGCTCCACCTTCGGGGTTTCAGACGAAGGCACCGCTGCCGATCGGTGGGCCGGCTTCGTGGTTGACTGACGTGCCCCTCCCTTGCTTCCCCCTCGTACACGCGTATCCTGCGCAACCTGATCAACGGCCTTAGAGAGGGCATCCAGACGGCGATCCTGTTCATCGAAACGGGCAGCAAACTTCTGCGCGACAGATGCGACACTCTTATTGACCTCGCCTAAATAACCGGTCACCGCTTTGTTCGTCTCATTGACATGGATTGCCGACGCTTTGCTCTCCTGCTCTTCTTGGCTCACCCGCTCGCTCAATCCTGTCAGCGAATCCCTGAATGCCGTCAAGGACTGACTGAATTGTGCGAATTTTGCCGACAACTGCTCGGCCCGAGCCTGGTTATCCGCCAATGCTTTATGCTGCTCCTCCAGACGTACGTCGAGACTCTTGGCAAGTCCGCTGTTCGTCTTCTGCACGACATCGATGATCTCCTTTCGCATCAGCTCCATCTGGCGGCTCACGTCGTCAAGGCGAGTGTTCACGTCCATGCGGAGCTGATCGCGATCCTGCTTATTTTTGACATCTTGAGCATTGAGGCTCTCGCGCACCTGGTTGAAGCGAGTTGTGCTATCCACCTCCAGCTTGCCGGCCAACTGTTCGAGCCGCCTAGTTTGCTGCTCAAGTTGCGCAGAGCGCTGCTTGAGGTCTTCCTGTTTGCCCTGGAGTTCTTGAGCTTGGTGCAATGCGCGCTCCAGTTCGCCACGCAACTGCGGCAACTCCTGCTCCCGAAGCACCGAAATCTCCTGACTCTGCCGCGCGCGGGTCTGTGCCGACTCATCGCTCGTCTGCTTGATGCGCTGCTGAAGATTCTTCTCCGTCTGTTTGAGATCAGCTTGTTGGGCTATGCAGCCGGTCGATAACAAGGCACAGATCACACAGATCGTCGTCCAGGTTCCCTTTGTATCCGAATGGTTCCACATTGTTCCACCCACGTATGATAAAGGAATCCCCTACTCTCTCTTCACTGGCAACGGAGTCACAACCGCCGCGACAAAAAGCGCGTCGCCTACTTCCCGGTCTTCACCACAGGATGTCCTCGCCGATTCTGCTGGTAGCACGACTCCGCATGTTCATCGCAGGACGGCCGCTCTTTCCCATACGACACCACGGACAGGCGATTGGCACCGACACCGAGTTCGACCAGATAGTTCCGGGCGGCTTTCGCCCGTTTTTCACCGAGTACGAGGTTGTAGGCGGCGGTCCCGCGCTCGTCACAATGCCCTTCGACCTTGACCAGCGCACTCGGGTTGGACTTCATCCACTCGGCATCGCGACTCAACGCTTGACGCCCATCCTCGGAAATCGTCCAGCTATCGTAGGCGAAAAACACGTCTCGCAAGCCCGCTGCAACTGAGGCTGCCTGCTCGGCCCTGATCTCATCCATTTGTCGTTCAGCACTGCTGGAGGGATCCACCTTCGCCAACATCGTGCCACTGCCCACACGCTCCTCTGAAGGGTTCTTGTCTAGGCCCCGAAGCCCGCCGCCACCCGGCTGAACGCCGGTGTCCGGGAAGCTGCCGACACCGGACCTGGAACTATCTGAACTCCCCCCCTTCGCCTTCTCTTGAGTGGACTGGGAGTCGCCGCCAGATTGCACGGACTTTTTGGAGCAACCAGGCATACCAATTAATGCCATGCTCATCACCAGCACCAAGCCGCATGTACAGAGTGTCTTGTTCATACATCTTTCTCCTTTTCCTAGGTTAGTGATCTCGATCGTTTGCCTTCATTCATCCGGTACGGTCAAATCGTCATCCTCACGATGCCGGAGACCAGGAGGGCGCACTATTGTGCGTCCCCTGGAAGGTGAGCCGTTCTATATCCTTACCATCGGCATCGATCATATAGATCTGGCTCTTTCCATCGGCCGTCGAACTGAACACCAGATGCCGGCCATCCGGCGACCAGGAGGGTGAATCATCGACACCAGGTCCTGTCGTCAATTGCATTCGCTTCTGCCCGTCCGGCGAGATGACACAGAGCTTATACTCTTTATTCGTCCGGCACACATGGGCGATCCAGTTCCCGCGCGGCGACCACACCGGCGCGGCATTATAATCGCCTTCAAACGTCAGGCGGCGCACGTTCGACCCGTCTGAACCCATCAGGAACAGCTGCGGTCCGCCACCCCGATCTGACACAAACACCAGCTCTCTCCCGTTCGGAGACCAGGAGGGAGACAAGTCGCCGGACGGGTTTACTGTCAATCGTTGGATGGCTTTTGTCCTTGTATCCAACCGATAGAGTTCGGAATTGCCTTCATAGCTGGAGGCAAACGCCAGGAAATTTCCATCAGGAGACAGTGCCGGAGTGATGTTCAATCCCCCCAGGGAAATCACCGTCCAGCGCTTGCCCGTCGCCAACTCGATCATGTCGATATCCTGCGTATTGCGATTGCGATAGGCGGTGAAGATGAGGAACCGGCGATCCGGAGACCATTGCGGCATGAGGTTCAGGAATCCATCGGCAGTGAGTTGGCGCGTGTCGTAACCATCGTAATCCATCACGAACAATTCCCGGGCAGCCCCCTGCTCAGCCACATACGCGATTTTCGTCCGCGCGATGCCCGGCTCGCCCGTATAACGAAATACCAGCTCGTCGGCAAAGCGGTGCGCCATCAGTCGAACAACCGAGGTCGATCCTACATAGCGCTTTCCTCCCACGAGTTCATCGCTGCCGCTATCATAGACGAAGCCTTCCATATTCACATCGGCTTCTTTGTCCGTCCCTTTCAGGCCTGCTTTTCCCCAGACTAATACCGAGACCCCTTTCTCAGTTGCCCGTCTAAATATGACCTTGGAGGTGGCCGCCATCCCGTCGCCGATATTGGGTGTTTGTATCCCAAGACTGGGCAAATCCACCAGATCAAAGACCAAGGAGCGTTTCACATCCTTTTTGAGGACTTCTTCGATCCGCCCCCCCAACCAATCGGGGCCTCCCGCGTTTTGTATCCCCGCAACACCCAGAGAAATCTTTTGGAAGTCGGGACGGGTGGCTTCGAGGAACACATCCGCCGCCCCAGATTCAAGAATGCCGACAACTCCTGCTAGCAGCAGCACTCCCCCGAACCAGGCACTGATCAATTTCACCCGTGTCATCCGACCGACTCTCCGACTCGAAATACCATTTCTACATCTTTATAGCTGTCTGCCATTTCAGCAGGAAACACGGGCAGGATTCGTGGCCGCAGCACGGCGCGCTGGCCCGCCATATCAAAATAGGCATTCCCGGACGACTGTTGTACGACCACATCTTTGATCGTCCCATCCCGTTGAAGCCGAAACTTGACGATCATCGTATAGGTTTGTCCCGCCATATCGATGGGAGGTGGCTCCCACTGGCTACTAATAATAGACTGCACGCGAGCCCAGTAGGGATTCAACCCAGCCGTACCGGAAATCCTCAGAGTCGTCTCGGGGGTCTTGGCCGCAGGAATTTTCACCTCCTGCTGGGGTGCCGGCTTGACTGACGCCTCGCTCGGTTTCACCTCTTTCGGGATCTCCAGCTTGGCCGCAGGCTGAAACTGTTTAATCTTTTTCAGCTCTTCTTCTAACTCACGATTCAGATCTTCGCTTACCGTAGACCTCTGCGGAATCTTCGCGGCCGGGCCTTGCGCCACATCCGGGACACGTGGGATATCGAGCACCTTCGCCGCCTGCTGGGGCTGAGCCACCGATTTTGTTGCAGGGCTCAAATCTCCAAACTTCGGCGCATCCGGCGGAAGCTGAAGATCCTGTAACATGTCCCTTCTTTTCTCGCCTATTGGAGGCGCGGCAGACGGGGCAGGGACCGGCTTCGGATCTGAAATTTTGGCTGGCTCGACCGGCTTCGCCGACTCGGCTTGCCTCGCTGGTGTCGGCAGACTGACCAGCGACACTTCCACAGACGTCAAAGGGCGTTCACCCTGTTGCGGAAGCCGAAGCCCCACCGCCACGAACAAGACGACCACATGAAGGACGAGCGACAGCACCAGCGTTCGCTTGAGTCGAGCAGACAGCCTGGGTTGATCGTCATGATCGAACCACGAACCTGACAGGACCGACGCCTGGGATGCCATAACAACCAGCCCCCTCACGCACGTTGCGTCAGTTTTTTCGCGGCGGGAGACGCGGAATTTCTGGCGCTCCCACACGCTCGTGCCCAATCGGTTCCGTCACCATCCCGATCTTCTCGATCCCGGCTTTCTTGACGCCGTCCATAACTTGCACCACGACACCGTAGGGCACGTCACGATCGGCCCTGAGATAGAGTGACACATCGGGATGGTCCCGTTTCAAGAATTTCAATTTCTGTTCCAGCTGGGCCACCCCGACCGGATCTTTGTCGAGATACAGTCGTTGATCCTTTTCGATCGTGAGCACCGTGCGCATTTCCGGTCTAATCGTATTCGTGGCAGAAGTCGGCAACTTAATGTCCATCCCTCGATATAGCATCGGCGCAGTGACCATGAAAATCACCAAGAGGACGAGGACCACATCGACGAGGGGAATGACGTTGATTTCTGCCAGAAACCGGCGGTGACGGGACTCAAGGGTCATCCTTGAACTCCGACCGGAACTGGTTTCGCCTTCGATACAGTGGTCGAGAGGGACGCCAGGAGCTCGATAGTGACTGAATCCAAGCGAAATGCAGTACTGCGGATCCGAGTAAGGAAGTAATTATAGGCAATCACCGCGGGGATGGCGGTGAACAGACCTGCTGCCGTCGCGACTAGGGCCTCCGCAACGCCGGGAGCGACAGCAGAAATACTGGCAGTCCCTTGGGTGCCGATCTCACGAAACGCATCGATGATTCCCATCACGGTTCCGAGCAGTCCGACAAACGGAGTAATGTTTCCCGTCGTGGCAAGGAACGGGAGATAGCTCTCGAGGCGTGAGAGCTGGCTTTGCGCGAGATGGGACGCCGTCCGCTCCACCACGTGTCGATCAACTGGTCCCGAACCGCCACCATCCCTCCCCTCGACTGGCCCAGACCCCACACGCTCCATGACCCCTTCGAATACATATGCGCTGGGACTCCCTTCGATTCGACGAGCTTGCCTATACAGCTCGTCGAGATCACGTGCTTTCACGAGGAGAGCTAGGAACCGCTTGTCCTCCCGGTCTGCCACTCGAAACACTCGCCATTTGGAGAAAATAACGGCCCACGAGATGACCGAGAAGACGAGCAGGAGCAAGAGCACGATTTTTGAAACTGCCCCGAGCGACCCCACCAGTCCGGTTAGACCTGTTTGAAACATGCGGCTATGACCTTTCCCGGCTCTAGGAAGTACTTATTATTCTGCCTACGGAGTCTAGCAAACACAGGTGAAAATGGCGGGGCCGACGGGATTTGAACCCGCGACCTCCAGATTGACAATCTGGCGTCCTAACCAGCTGAACGACGGCCCCTCAAAACTCTACGTATAGCGGAAGATGTGAGTGACTAGCCTATATATAGCGGCTAGTCCCGTCTAAAATTTCATTGTCCCCGTTCGATTATCCGTCCTGCTCCGCGTGAACCAGCTTTTGCCCTGGTAGGCGGAACAGGGATCGAACCTGTGACCTCTGCCTTGTAAGGGCAGCGCTCTCCCAATTGAGCTATCCGCCTGATTTCCTTAGCAACCTTCGCGGATGCTACCAACTCCACTTGCCCTTGTCAATCGAATCTCGCACTCTTCTTGCAGTATTCGGCCGCTGCGCACTCCACTCATATGAATCGCGTCTCCTCGGTTATGTTTTTTGCCCCCGGCGCCGGCCCACCCGAGGGAAATACCTGTCATGCACTCGTTTGAGTCGTCCCCGTTCAATATGCGTGTAGATCTGCGTCGTCGCAATATTCGCATGGCCGAGCATTACCTGAACAGACCGAAGATCCGCACCGCCTTCAAGCAGATGCGTTGCAAACGAATGCCGGAGCATGTGAGGCGAAATGACCTGTGTAATCCCCGCTCGCCGTGCACGGCGTCGCAGCAACTTCCAAAAGGCTTGCCGCGTCAAGGGCCCGCCCCGCCTCGAAACGAACACATACCGTGAAGCCCGTTCCTTGAGAAGCCGTGGCCGCGCTTCTTCCATGTACTGCTGCAGCAGCTGCCGGGCCCCCTCACCCATCGGCACGAGACGCTGCTTCGCACCCTTGCCCTTGACCCGGAGATACCCGACATCAAGATTTGCCTGTGCGACTTCAGCCATCACCAATTCCGATACGCGAAGTCCCGTCGCATAGAGCAACTCCACCATTGCACGGTCACGCAGATCTTCAGGGGTCGGGACTACCCCCAAGTCCAACAATGCGATGACGTCTTGCTGCGACAGCGTTTTGGGCAGTCGAACGCCTCGAGATATCGGGACCAGACCAATGGTAGGATTCTCCCCAATCATCCGCTCCCGCATCAGAAACCGGAGCCATCCACGAATAGCCGAAAGGCAGCGTACAGAGGAGGCGTGAGACAACCGTGCTTCGTGCAAGGAACGGAGAAATCCCGTCAACGTTTCCGACTTAAGAGGCCCGAGCGGCACGACACCGGTTCGATGCAAGTAGGAATGGAATTTACTCAAGTCGCGGCGGTAGGCTTCGATCGTATTGACGGAGAGACCACCCTCCACCCGGAGATGGCTCAAATATCGCTCGGCCAGCGGGTGTAACATCATCTTTGCAATGATAGCCAATCGCTCAGATGAACACAACGAACCCGTAGGAGCCTGTCCGACATTGAGCGTTCTACTGCGGCAAACGATCCGTGACCATCTGCGTCGTGCTCGGCCCGAAAAAATCCTCAACGTATTCCGGCGAATACACCTCCGGTTTTTCCGGGCCTGCGGCCTCGCATCTGGCCACACCTCCTTCGCCTCATTACGAAGGCAATGTCGGACAGGCTCCTAGCCGCATTATTCATGACGGTTCGTTTCGAAATGGCGGAGTGGCGCGCGACAAGCGCGAGGAGCACAACTTACGTGACGTGTGAGTCCTGTCCCTGCCTGTCGCGCTTTTCCCGCCAGTCTCGCCCGTCTCGCTTGAGTCAGGCATCGACGATCGCAGCAGAAGCGCTCATGAATAATGCGGGCTACGGGAGTTTACCTTGACACCCCACAGGGTTTCCGATAGTAGTCACGTGCGAATGACATAGCTGTCTGACCGCCAGGAGCTCATGGCCCGCCCGTTGATATCTCTGTTTTTACATCGCACATACGTCTTTTCGGTACGCTTGTGCCACACGCTTACACTGGCTTGGTGCATGCTCTGGCCAGTCACTGAATTCGAGTTCGATTCCCCCGCCTACGCAGAAACAGGCCCCCCTAGCCCGGCGAACCATCCCGCGCTGAACCAGGCGAAGCGCCTGATCGACGCAGGTCAGGCTGAAGAAGCCATTACCACACTCCGTCGTTTCCTGGCTACCTCTCCGAAGCCTGAGTTGCTCGACGACACCTATCTGCTCCTTGGTGCAGCCCTGTACAGCGCAAAGCAGTATGGGGAGGCCTTAAAATACTTGCGGCAACTCCAGACCGAGTTCCCCGACTCAGAGGTAACGGACCGAGGCAAGTTGATGCAGGCCCGAGTCCATGCGGCGATGGGCAATCTCGACCTTGCCCTGCCGATCTTGACGGGCCTGCGCAATCTTTCAAAAGATGACGGCACGAAACGCGAAGCCCTACAGTTGAGCGGCGACTTCTACGCGCAAAAAAAGGACGCGACCCGTGCCATTCAGGCATGGCTCGATGAAGTGGCCTTGGGAACCGAAGACCAAGCGGAGGACGTGCGGACCCGCATTCGCGATCTGGCCAGCGAAACGTCCGACAAGAAAGCCCTCGAACAAATCCGGGACACCTTTCCACGCAGCTTTCCCGGCGATCTCGCGTCCCTCCGACTCATCGACCTCTACATCGGCCGTGGAGAAGAACACCAGGCCATCCGGCAAATCCAGCAATTTCTCGTGAATTTTCCGACCCACCCGCAGACAGCGAAAATCTCGGAACTCCTCGCCACACTCCAAGCCAAACTAAAATCCAACCAGTTTTTCATTGCCGCGGTCCTGCCGCTTTCGGGAAAACTCGCCCCCTTTGCCAGTGAAGTCCTCAGCGGAATTCAGCTGGCCGTCGAAGCAAATAGAGACCGGGCAGGGAGCGCATCGGTCGGGCTTATCGTCAAAGATTTCGAATCCGATTACGCCTCGTTCTTGGACGACTTCTCCGAACTGCTGAACACCGATCGCCCCCTCGCCGTGATCGGCCCGCTCCTCTCGAAAAATCTGCCGGTCATGGCTGAACTCGCCGAGCGAGCGCACATTCCCCTGATCACGCCGGCTGCGACCCTCCCCAACGTCAGACGACTCGGCAACTATGTATTCAGCACGGCGCTCACCTATCCGCTTCAAGCCAAACGTATCGCGGCCTATGCCATCAAGGAGCAAGGCTTCCGCCGATTCTGCATCCTGCATCCCGACACCACGTATGGCCGCGAGTTGGCCCGGCTCTTCGCCCAAGAAGTACGCCAACACGAGGGAGAAGTGATCGCCATTGAATCCTACAAGGAGGGCGAAGCCGACGTGAGTGCGCAGCTCAAACGCATGAAGGAGGAGGACCTCAAGAGGTATGGCTTGTCCGTGCCGGTTGATGAGACTAAACTGACCGGGAAACTGACAAAGCTGGACAAGAAAATCTTCTATACGCCGGGTTTCGACGCGATCTTCATTCCAGGCCGCGCAGCCGACGCCGGCCTCATTGCAGCCCAGCTCAATTTCTACGACATGAAAGTTCCCTTTCTTGGCGCGAATGGATGGAACTCGCCGGACTTCGCCCGCACGGACGATTCGTCGATCGACGGAGCCGTGTTCGTCGACGGCTTCTTTGTGGACAGCCCCACCCCGACCGTGCAGGACTTTGTCAACCGGTACAAAAAACGATTCCAAACCAACCCGACACTCTTTGCAATGCAAGGCTACGATGCAGCGAAATTGGTGCTGGATACGGTTCGAAAAGGCGCCGCCTCGGGCGAAGCCGTCCACGAGCAGCTGCTGACACAGCCGGACCTCTCCTCCCTCGCGGGACCGGCGGCATTTGGACCGGACGGGACATTGAATCGTCCGCTTTTCCTCATGCAAATCAAACGAGGCCGATTCCTTCAGTTGAACTAACCCGCATTATTCATGAACACTTCTGCTACAATCGCCGATCCGCTGCTACGACGAGCCTTCGGCCGGCGGGCTCGCCCCTCGGACCCTCACCGTACTGCACGAGTACGCCTCAGGTCCTCCGGGCTCCGCGCGCCGGTCTCACGACGCGGCTCAGCGATTTCGCGACGAACTGTCATGAATAATGCGGGCTAGAAAGCCGACCGCATGAACTCTTTGCCGCAAATCCTCCACACGATTTCCTACATGGGGCTCCCGCTCCTCTTCGCAATGGTGTTGCACGAATACGCCCATGGCTGGGTCGCCTATCGGTGCGGCGATCCGACCGCCAAATTACAGGGTCGGCTCACCATAAACCCGCTGGCACACATCGATCCGTTCGGAACCGTAATCCTGCCGCTGCTCTGCCTGGTTATGCCGGGAGGATTCTTTCTCGGCTGGGCCAAGCCGGTCCCGATCGACCCACGCCGCATGCGCCAACCACGTCGCGACATGGCACTCGTCGCAGCGGCGGGACCGGCCATGAATCTCGCGCTGGCCATCGGCAGTGCCCTCCTCTTCGCGCTCCTGTTGTCGATCGATCCCACGGTTGGGAGCTACTGGTCCAAATCAGAAGAGACCCCTCCCCCAGACACGTGGCACACCGTGTTCCTCCTGCCGATCGCCGTGATGGCGGTCTACTCCGTCTTGATTAACGTGCTCTTGATGCTGTTCAATCTGCTGC